>JALSSX010000001.1 GCA_026984055.1 Sedimenticola sp.
ATGACGCCCAATCGATCTGCCTCTTTATGACTCATCGTAATCTGCTCCTCTGCCACGGGCCCCTCCTGAAACCAAAAGGGGACATTTTAGAATTGGACAAAGAGGACATTACTGCTTTGGGCTAACATCTGCCGTGCTTCGCTTGACAGCCCAGGTACATCGCCATAGCATCGCTGGGTTCAAATTTCAGTTGGTTTGCGAGTACATGGATATCTCATCAGTTCGAGAGCTGGTTTCGGACGATATGAAAAAGGTCAATGCCACGATTCTCGATCGCTTGGCGTCCGATGTCGTACTCATCAATCAGGTGGGAAATTACATCGTCAACAGCGGTGGAAAACGGCTGCGGCCGTTGATCGTGCTGCTCGTCGCCAGGGCACTGGGATACAACGACGAAGCGCATATCGAGCTTGCCGCGATCATCGAGTTCATCCATACCGCCACCCTGCTCCACGACGATGTTGTCGACGGTTCCGACCAGCGAAGGAATCAGGACACCGCCAATGCCGTCTGGGGCAACGAGGCCAGCGTGCTGGTCGGAGATTTCCTCTATTCCCGGTCATTCGAGATGATGGTCGACATCGGCGAGATGCGCGTCATGGAGGTGCTTTCCCACGCCACCAATCGCATCGCGGAAGGTGAAGTGCTGCAACTGCTGAACTGTAACGAACCCGGCACTAGCGAAAAGGATTATCGCCAAGTCATCGAACGCAAGACCGCGACTTTGTTCGAGGCGGGAACACGTCTCGGCGCCGCGCTGGCAGAGGCCACGCCCGACATCGAGCAGGCGATGGCCACCTATGGCCACCACCTGGGGGTCGCTTTTCAATTGATCGACGATGCCCTGGACTACAGTGACGCCAACACGGACATTGGCAAGAATATCGGCGACGACCTTGCGGAAGGCAAGCCGACGCTGCCGCTGATCCGCGCAATGCAAACCGGCAACGCGGCACAACGCAGAACCATCAGCGACGCCATCGTCAATGGTGATATCGAGGCAATCGACAGGATAAAGGAAATCATTGAATCCACCGACGCAATCGCGTACACTGCGCGCCTTGCCTCGGACGAGGCGGAAAAGGCCAAGCAGGCGCTAGAACTGGCACCGCCATCGGTCTTCCGCGAAGCACTTGCTGTGCTAGCGGATTTTTCGGTCAGCCGCACGAGCTGACCAACGGTTTCGGGGTGTAGCTCAGCCTGGTAGAGCACTGTCTTCGGGAGGCAGGGGCCGGAGGTTCGAATCCTCTCACCCCGACCAATTTTCCTGGTCGTTTTCCGGCCTTGAACCCGCTTCAGATTTATCCGACAACGTCCCAGCACGGCCTGCCAAACGCCGGAATCATCGCACGCGCTGAAGTCTCCTGGCGGCGTTCTCGTCCCGTGGGGAGTTCCCTCGGCCCCTGCTGACTATTGACCCGGCAATCAAACAGGTCGTCCGGAGGCGTTGATTGCGCGCCCTCATCCATCGGCGATATTGCACGGAATCTCTTGATGGGCGATGGCTTACATCGGCTATCGCCGATGGCGGCGCATCCCCGCGCCACGATCAATCCGGCAATCTTTGTTGGGGCTTGTTAACAGGCCCTAACAGGATGTTGAAAAAGTCCTTCCATGGACTTTTTCAACGACGGAAGCGGAAAATGCGATTTCCCTGTACCGCACACAGGCCGTTGAAAAATACCATTTTTCAACGGCCTGCTAATCACCGACCTGCATATTGTCGATCAGGCGGGCCTTCCCGAGCCAAGCAGCGATCAGAATCACCCAGCGGTCATCATCCGGTCGGGCGGGACGAAGGTCGGGATGGCGGATCTCGATATAGTCCGGCTTCAGACCGGCATCGACAATCCGCCGCGTGATGCGCCCGACCAACACCGAGTAGTCACGATCGCCTGCATGCAGCGCCTCGCCACACTGCCGTAGCGCGCCATGGATAACCGCAGCGCGTGCCCTTTCCTTATCGCTCAGATAGCCATTGCGCGAACTCATCGCCAGACCATTGGCCTCGCGCACCGTCGGCACGCCAACGATCTCCACCGGTAGATTCAGGTCGGTGACCATGCGCCGGATGATCGCCAGTTGCTGATAGTCCTTCTCGCCGAACAGCGCGACATCCGGTTGCACCAGATTGAACAATTTGCATACCACGGTCGCGACACCGTCAAAATGGCCAGGCCTTGAGGCTCCGCACAGAATATCCGTGAGCTCCGGCACCCGCACCCGCGTCTGCCCTTCCCGGCCAAACGGATACATCTGTTGTTCATTCGGTAGAAAGAGCAGATCGGCCGCCGCCGCGCGCAGTTTCGCCTCATCCCGTTCCAAGGTGCGCGGATAGCGCGCCAAGTCGTCGGCGCAATCGAACTGCAATGGATTGACAAAGATGCTCACAACGATCCGATCGGCCAGCGCGCGCGCGCGTTCCACCAGGCTCAGGTGACCGGCATGCAGATTGCCCATGGTCGGCGCAAAGGCGATGCGCTCGCCGGCGCGGCGCCAGCCGCTCACCGCGTCGCGCAATGCCGTGATGCTTTCGACGCGCTTCATGTGTAGCTTTCATCCTGATTCGGGAAGGCGCCGCTCTTCACGGCGGCAACGAAATGCTCCAGCGCTTGTTGCACCGAATTCGCGCCGGCCACGAAATCCCGCGCAAAGCGTGGCGCGTGGCCGACACTAATGCCCAGGGCGTCGTATACCACCAGCACCTGACCGTCGCAGTCCACCCCGGCACCGATGCCGATCACCGGAATCGACAGTTCCAGGCTGACCGCCGCGCCCAGTGACGCCGGCACGCATTCCAGTACCAGCATCTGCGCGCCAGCCTGTTGCAGCGACAAGGCGTCGTCGAGGATCGCCTGCGCCGCCTCCGGCGCCCTGCCCTGCACGCGGAAACCGCCGAGCTTATGCACCGACTGCGGTGTCAGGCCAAGATGCGCGCATACCGGAATCTCGTGCTCCGAGAGCAGATGCACGCTGTCCAGCTGCACCCGGCCGCCCTCCAGCTTGACCATGTGGGCGAAACCTTCCTGCATCAGCCGACCGGCATTGTCCAGGGCTTGTTGCGGCGAACCGTAGCTCATGAACGGCATGTCGGCAATCAGAAAAGCCCGTTCCCTCGCACGGGCAACATTGCGGCAATGGTACACCATATCGTCCATGGTAACCGGTAGGGTGCTCTCGTGGCCTTGGATCACCATGCCGAGCGAATCGCCGACCAGAATCACTTCGGCGCCGGCCCGTTCGATGCGCTGGGTGAAGCTGGCATCGTAGCTGGTCAGCACGGCGATCTTCTCGCCACGTTGCTTCAGGTCGTTCAGATGAGTCAGGGTGATGCCAGACATGGCGTACCTCTCCGTGATGCAATGGGTTGCAGGCCGCTGGTGTCCACTCGCGACAATAAGGTGGCAATGTCGCCGAAGCCGGGAACTTCGAGATCTGGCGCAAGATCCAGCAACGGACGCAGCACGAAAGCACGCTCAGCCAGACCAGGATGCGGCACCCGCAGGCGCGGGTTGTCGAGGCGACAATCGCCATACAGCAGCAGATCCAGGTCCAGGCTGCGTTCGCCCCAGCGCCGTCGGCGCACGCGTCCCTGTTGCTGCTCTATGTGTTGCAGAGCGTCCAAGAGTTCGAGCGGTGCCAGTCCGGTCAGCAACCGCGCGGCGCCGTTCACGAAGTCCGGCTGATCTTGAGGTCCCATCGGCGGGCTGGCGTAGTATGGAGAAACCGCGTCCACGCGGCTGCCCGGCAGTCCGCCAAGCGCCTTCACAGCGGCATCCAGTTGATTGACCGGGCCATCGAGATTTGAACCTAGGCCGATATAGGCGAGCTTCACGGCGTATTATCGCCAGTCACCGCAGGTTTCCGTCCCCGGCGTCTCGGGCGGCGTTTCTTCTTCGGCGCGCCGGCGTGTACGGTCTCGCTAGCCTCATAATACTCGCGCCACCACTCCACCAACGCCGGATCGACCTCGCCAGCAACACCGCGCAACTGGAGAAAATCATAGGCCGCGCGGAAACGCGGATGGCTGGCGAGGCGTTGTGGTCGCTTGCTCTTTGTCGTGTGAAAGCAGTGCTGCAGGTGCCAGATCTCGCGGCTCATGCTCGAGAAGCGACGCGGAATCGACACGCGCTGCACCTGCTCGACCAATACTGCCGACGAGGCCCGCTGAACCGCCGCCGCTTGGTCGTCGCCACCGGCCAGATTGCGTTCCGCCAGTTGTCGCACCGGCTCCCATAGCAGCACCGCGAACAGAAACCCCGGTGTCACCGGCTTGCCGTAGAGGATGCGCTTGTCGGTATTCACCAGTCCGTGAATCAGCAGATTCTCGGCGCTTTCCGGCGCCTCCTCCAACACCCGAGCGGTTGGCGAAAACAGTCGCTCGAACAGCTCGTAATCTCGAAGCAGCTCATAGACCACTTCGGCATAACCGCCCATGAACAGCTTCAGTACCTCCTCGAACAAACGCGCGGCTGGCACGTCGTCGAGCAAATAAGCCAATTCCGGAATCGGTTCTTCGGCCTCCGGGTCGATATCGAAATCCAGCTTCGCGGCAAAGCGCAACGCGCGCAGCATGCGCACCGGATCCTCCCGGTAGCGGGTTTCGGCATCACCGAGCATGCGCAGGATACCGCGTTCCAGGTCGCGCATGCCGCCAGCATAGTCGACGATCGAAAAATCCGCGATGTTGTAGTAGAGCGCATTGACGCTGAAATCGCGACGTTCCGCATCCTCTTCCAGCGTGCCCCAGACATTGTCGCGCATCAACATGCCGTTATCGGTCTGGTGTTGCCCGGCCTGATCCGACTTATGACTGCCGCGAAAGGTCGCTACCTCGATGACATCGCGCCCATAGATGACATGCGCGAGGCGGAAGCGCCGCCCGATCAAGCGACAGTTGCGAAAGATCGCCCTGACCTGCTCCGGCGTGGCATCGGTGGCCACGTCGAAATCCTTCGGCCGATGACCCAACAACAGGTCGCGAACGCCGCCGCCGACCAAATAGGCTTGATGGCCACAACTGTGCAGGCGGTTGAGTACCCGCAGCGCATTACCAGAGATATCCGCGCGACTGACGCGGTGATGATCACGAGGAATGATGATGGGATCGGTGATAATCTGGCTCCTGAAAAGCAATATGTAGAGATTTTCCAGCCAATATCCAAGACGCGAATTCTAACATAGCCCCCAAGGTCATGGTCATGGCCAAACGAAGATCGGATGTAATGGCCACGGCAAGCCAAACATTGGAAGAGTCGCGCGTAAATCGGCCCCTCCTGACGCTGCTACTCGTCGTTGTGGTGAGTGGCCTCACGGCCGCCTCAGCTTTGTCCGTGGGAACTCACCCAGAAACTCCCTGGTCCACCAGTTCCCGGTTTTGGCGTGTTCCTCCGCCGTGGTGAAGTGATACCGATAGACTCGCACCCTTAGATAACGTGGTGGCGCGTCGGGAAAGGGGTTGCGTCTCAGTAGCCCGCTGACGGTCGTCGAGCCTTCATGCAACTTCCGCATGAACTCACCGAACCACGCCATCTGTACCGGATGTTGGGTAGGAACGAACCAGATCATCCAATCCAGGCGCGGATGATGCGGCACGATGAACGGAGTCATCCGGTCGACCGCCTGCGGCTTGTAGCGGAACACATAGTCCTTCCATTCCTTGCCATCCATCGACCCCTGGATGATGAATTCCTGGCGCTCGGTCTGCATGGTCGGAAAGATATGGTAGATAAAACCCAACCCCCAGGCCTGGCTGGTGCGTACGATCTGCTGCATGAAGGCCGGCTGCGACATGCCGAGGAAACGGTCGGCGAAGGCGCTGAGGCTGACGACCACCATCAGGGTACCACCCATGGCTAGAGCGACAAGCCTTCCACGCCCCGGCAAGTCGCGGTTTGGAAAGCCTTGCCGGCGCCATTCGCG
>JALSSX010000002.1 GCA_026984055.1 Sedimenticola sp.
GGGTGGATCGCCGACCAGATCAGCACGGTCGACCAGACCGCCAGCCACAGGGAGGCTTTTCCCACCGTCAGGGGTGTTTGCATCAGCTTTTTTTTGGGACGAAGATCAATGGCTGTTGGTAGTTCTCGCTGAACAGCAGCAATCGCCCCTGGGGGTCGAGTTCCACATGTTGGATGTGGGCCATTGCGTCGAAGAAACGTTTCTCCTGGTCCATCATCTCGGGCGGGCACATGCGCTTGGTCGCGCCAATGGGTTGCACGCGCAGCTTCGAGCCTTCAATGACGTAGCTGCTGAACCAACGGTTGCAGGCGCCATAGCCGCTGATCCGGTTGTTGTCGCCGATCACCAAGGTGGTCTCGGCGCTGTCGATGATCCCCAGGCCAGCAAGGTCATGTAATACCCAGGAGGTGCCGGTCAGCGAGTGCAGATCCGCGCTGTTGGCATTGTATTTACAAGAACTCATTGCAATCACCAAGAGTAAGCCAATTAGCAAGGTTTTCATGGTTTCTCCGAACCTTTGCGGAACGCCCGGAAAACGGCTGGATTTCCGGGGTGAATCGGGCTGTGCTCCAGTCTTTTCGGAGCAACCTCAAACTTGACTATATATCATTCTGGACGAGACTGTCTTCCCAGGGGAACGCTATGCAACATGAATTCGATCTGGACCCGGGTGTCATTTACCTGAATCACGCGGCGGTCGCGCCCTGGCCGACGCGCACTGCCCGGGCCGTGGTGGATTTCGCGCAACAGAATCGGCGTTTCGGCGCTTGGCATTATCCGCGCTGGCTGCGTGTCGAGGCTCGGCTGCGCAAGCATCTGGCGGTGCTGATCGGTGCACCGTCGGTCGATGATATCGCCTTGCTGAAGAATACCTCCGAGGCGCTGTCGGTGATCGCGGCCGGGTTGGATTGGCGGGCTGGCGACAATGTCGTCAGCTTTTCCGGCGAGTTTCCTTCCAATCGCATCGTCTGGGAGGCGTTGACCAGGCAAGGCGTCGAATTGCGGCTTGCAGACATCGGCGCGATCGATCCCGAGGCCGAGTTGATTGCTTGCTGCGACGCCGATACCCGTCTGGTGTCGGTCAGCTCAGTGCAGTATGCCAGCGGCCTGCGCGTCGATATCGAAAGGATCGGTGAATATTGCAATGCGCGCGGCATCTTGCTGTGTGTCGACGCGATTCAGAGTCTTGGCGCGCTACCGTTCGATGCCCGGGCCATTGGTGCCGATTTCGTTGTCGCCGACGGACATAAATGGATGCTCGGCCCGGAGGGTCTGGCGCTTTTCTACAGTCGATCCGCGGCCCGCGACATGTTGAGTCTGCATCAGTTCGGCTGGCACATGGTCGAACAGGTTGGCGGTTTCGACCGAAGCGAATGGCAACCCGCCGACTCGGCGCGACGTTTCGAATGCGGCAGTCCGAACATGCTTGCGATCCATGCGCTGGAGGCCAGTCTGTCGCTGTTGCTGGAGGTCGGCATGGCAAAGGTGGCCGAACATATCGCTGATAGAACCCAGGCCATGCTAGACCATATCGACAGGCGTGGTTTTGCGTTGTTATCTCCCCGGCGGCCGTCGCGGCGTTCCGGCATTGTCACCTTCCACGTGCCAAGGACCGACAGCCAACGCTTGTACGACGCGTTGATGCAGCAGGGTGTGGTATGCGCCTGTCGTGGCGGCGGGGTGCGTTTTTCGCCACATTTCCATACGTCGTTGGATGGGATCGAGGAGGCGTTTGGCCAGATTGATCGAATCTTATTGACCGGGCAATCGAACCGGTCGTCCTGAGTTGTCGATTGCCCGCTCGCGTCCATTGGCGATATTGCGCGGAATCTTGATGAACCATGGTTTACATCGGCCATGGCGGTACATCCACGTACCGCACACAGGCCATTGAAAAATGCTATTTTTCAATGGCCTGTTAACTCGTATCTTTGTTGCCAGGCCGATCGCGTGAAAATATCTTGTTGGTTGGCTGTGATTCGTCTGCGGGAACGCCGTGAATGCGTCCTTGGCTGTAGTGAGCTTCGCTTGTGGCGTGATTGCTGATTTTGTCGTGGCGGTTGCCAATGGTGATTGGCTGGGAAAGGGTGTTGTCGGCGTGGGGCGCGGTATCGAGCGGGTTACGTGAGCATGAAAACCTGGTTGGCGGTGAATAAAGGGTCTACGTTTGCGTATAGAGGGATATCCCGTTTCAGGAGGTCTCGAAAAATTCCCTCTATGGAATTTTGCTCGTCGCAAAGAGAAAATGCGATTTCCTCTTTGCTCACATTTTCCATCACTTATCGTGATAGAAAAAGGTGGGACATCCCTGTTCCACTCGGGCCTCTCGATTTTTCAAGATGCCCTCTATATTTGGGAATTCAGGAGTGGGGCAATGAAAGATCAGCAACAATCATCTCCGTTAACCCGATTACGCATATGCCTGGAATTCTTCCGTTGTCCTCATCTGTTTGTGTTATTGCTTCTGTCCGCGGCGTTGTTTCTCGGCGTGGGCTGGAAGCTGTACTCAATCGATCACATACTGAAGACGTCGAATGGCTATGCCGGCATCGTGAGCTTGGAACTGGCCTTCACGCCGAGGCGCGCGGACGGCATTCTGAACGCTTGGGCGGCGGCCAGCCATGCGGAATGCGCGCGCGGCACCGCCAGGGGGCCGTTGACGGACTGCGCCATGTCCAGCCTGTACTGGGATTTCCTGTTTATCCTGGCCTATGTGCTTTTTCTGATGCTGCTGTTTGCCACGGTGCTATGCTATCTCCAGTTGCCGTTCAAGGATTATCGTCGCGCGTTCGCCGCCATTCCGCTGGCTGGCCTGCTGGATGTGAGCGAGGATGTGGCGTTGGTGGCGGTGCTGAATCATGCCGGCTGGTTTCCCGTGCTGCTCGCCAGCGTCGCGGCAATGCTGAAGTTCCTGCTATTGGGCGGGGTGTTGATCGCGCTGTTGTCATTGGGGGCGTACTGGCTGTTTAGCCGCGCCTGGCAATCCAATGCGGAAAGCGCCCCGGCGTGGATCAAGTCGCTGGAACAGGTGGTCGAGAACGAGGGACGCTATCTGCGTGGCCGTCGCGAGCTGGCCGGGCTGAAAGACGATCCACGTTTCGGCGATGCGCCGATCGGCATGGCGCTGTCCGGGGGCGGTATTCGTTCGGCGACGATCAGCCTGGGTGTAATCCAGAAGCTGATGGAAAGCGATTTCTTTAAACGCGTCGATTATCTTGCCACGGTCTCTGGCGGGGGCTATATCGGCACCGCACTGTCCAGCTTGTTGGCATCACGCGGGCACGTCGGGTTTGACGCGCGACCCTTTGAGTTTGACGAGCGTGACCGGCCACATTTCGAGAGCGAAGGCGTGGCCGCGCCGTTCGCCGAAAGCCAGAAGCGTCCGCTCGCGGAATACCTTCGTTGGTTGAATGGCAGCGATGTCGTCGCCCATCTGCGTGCGTTTGGCGAGTTCCTCGTGCGCCGTCATCGGGTGCTGAATCGGGACCTGTTGCGCACCATCGGGCATCTGCTCAGCGGCGTTACCAGTATGTTGCTGTTGTTCGCGATTATGATTTTTCTGATCGCCAGCGTTCTGTTGGTGTTGATGTTCCTGAATGGTGGTCCGGCGCTGCTGGTTTCGGTCGGTGGCTTGTCGACTTATCTGTCCGGCATGTGGCAGGCCAGCGGTCGCGACGGGATAGCGATCAATCTGTTTCTTGGCGCGGTGTCGCCCTTGCTGTTGTCCAGCGTGGCGTCGTATACCCTGGTCAGAACGCCAGATGCGTGGTTTCGGCGTGACGGTGACAGCCCCGAGGAGGCGCGCCAATATCGCTTGCTTTGGGTCGTCGGCGGGGCGTTGTTCGTGAGCGGGTTCGTGTTGAACCCATTGTTGTTGCACCCGGCTGGCGATGCCGTTCCATCGTTGCTGTTGCCGCCGCTGTTTTTTCTTGGCGCGGTGCTGTCCACTGCCGTGACCTACGTCCTGATGCTGGTCGCGGCGCTGGATCGCAGTTACTTTCGTTCTGGTCGCAAACATCGTTCTTACCTCGGCGCGCTGCTTGGATTGAATCTGTATCTGCTGGCGATTGCCTCGGGCGTGATGTCGATCCCCTATGTGATCGGACTGCTCGGCGAGCAGGGAAGCGTCGGTGGCGCCGCGACCGCCGGCGCTGGTGGCGGCCTGACCGCCGTCGTGCTTGCTTGGTGGCGCAAGCGTAAGACCGATGCCGTCATCGAACGGATGAAAAGCGGATGGCAACGCTCGACGGTCTTTCTGCATAAACTGGTGCTCGGCGTGGCGGTTGCAGTATTCGTCGTGGCGATGCTGCTGCTGGCGGTGATCGTGGTTATCGATGTGCTGGCATGGTTGGGGCATGCGCCGATTACCCTGACCGGGTTGCTGTGGTGCGTGGGCGGTTTTGGCGTGTTGTTCCTGGTGTCGGGCTACTTCGCCGATTTCAACAAGTTGTCGCTGCATTACTTCTATCGCGACCGCTTGGTCGAAGCCTATATGCGCACCGAGGCGAGGCCACGCGACAGCTACGGTCGCGAACAGGAGCTGAAACGCGACCACGGTGGGATGCGTGTGACTCAGTTGCAGGGGCGGCGCGGTGACGGGAGCCAGGTTCGGCTGGCGGATGGCGAGTCATTCGTTCACTACCAAGTCGAGTCGCGCGGCGAACTGGATCGCTTCAAGTTCTGGTCGCCCCCGAAGGTGACGGGGCAGCGTTTCGCCGGCGCTGTCACCCCGGCGCCCTACCATCTGTATTCCACCTGTGTGAACCTGCTGACCGATCGCGACATGCGCTTCCGTAGCCGCAAGTCGGACATCTTTATCTTCTCGCGTTTCTACTGTGGTTCCTCGGTTACCGGCTACATGGACAGCGGTGTGTATCGCATGGGCAATACCAAGGTTGCGCGGGCGATGAGCATTTCGGGCGCGGCGGTGGATTCGGCAGTCGGCGGCGATAGCTTTTTCGCCCAATCCTTCGCCACGACGCTGTTCAATATCCGTCTCGGGCAATGGATGGAGAACCCCGCGTTCCGTGGCGGAAAATACGCCTGTTGGCAGGAGAACTGGGTGTTCTGGCCGAAGTATCTGCTGATGGAAGCCCTGGGCATGAGCGATTCCCGGCGGCGTCTGGTACATCTTTCCGACGGCGGTCATACCGGCGACAACCTCGCGCTGGTGCCGTTGTTGCAACGTCGTTGCCGGTTGATCGTGGTCGTCGATGCCGAACACGATCCTGATTACGCCTTTAGTTCATTGATCAATGCGATCCGTTACGCCGAGGTCGACTATGGCGCGCGGATCGATATCGACCTGGACGGTTTCCTTCCGGATACTCAGGGCCTTGTGCCGAAGCACTTTGTCAGCGGCAAGATCCGTTATCCCGAGAACGATCATTTCGCCGCCAGCGAGGGTATGCTGGTTGTGCTGAAATCCTCGGTGACCGCAGGTGACGAGACGCAGATCCACAAATTCAGACAGATCCAGCCGAACTTTCCACAGCAGACCACCGGCGACCAATTCTTCAGCGAGGCGCAGTTCGAAGCCTATCGCAAATTGGGGAAGGCGATGGCGAGGGATCTGCTGATCGAGCATCCCGAGCTGGCGCAAGGGGATCTGAATGTGGCGGACTAGCCCGGATTTCTCATCCGTTCACTACTGCGACCGCCCAATGCGGCGCGCTGACTGGCGTTCACTCGGTCGGGCTGCTCAACGTAGTGTCGACTACGCCTGCGCGGCCCTCGGTCGCGAACGCCAGCCATCACACCACCTTGAGCGGCCAGGGCAAACGCATATAAACCCATGCATGGACAAGAGGATATGAGATCATCCAGAGAAGGCAACTCAGGAGATTCTCATGACCGCTTGTTTGATCGAACACTTTTCTAGGCTGGAAGACCCTCGCATCGACCGCAACA
>JALSSX010000003.1 GCA_026984055.1 Sedimenticola sp.
GCCGAAGCGACCGTCCGGCGTCAGGTAACCGCACATCTTTTCAGCCACGCGCGGGTCCACCGGGGTGGTCGCGGAGTAGTCGAGGTAGATCGGGAATCTGATGTTGCTCTGTGCCATCGTCGTATCGCTCCGCTGTTTCAGGCTGCTGCGCCGGACGCCTTGCGCGGCGGAGTCAGTAGCTCTTCGACCTGCTTGCTGGCGACCTCCTGGACCTCGTCACGTTTTACCAGGTCGGCCAGCGAGATCTCGGTGAGAAAGTTGTAGATGCGCTCACTGAGCTCGTTCCACAGGCTGTGGGTCAGGCAGCGCTCGCCATCGCGGCAGTCTTCCTTGCCACTGCAACGGGTGAACTCTACCCATTCATCGACCGCGCAGATGATGTCGGCGATCGAGATTTCGTCGGACGGACGGCCGAGATAGTAGCCGCCACCCGGACCACGCACGCCGCGCACCAGTTGCTTCGCACGCAATAGGGCGAACAGTTGTTCGAGATAGGACAGGGAAATCCCCTGATTGGCGGAGATGTCCGCCAGGGTGACCGGACCCTCCTCTGCGTGCAGGGCAAGATCGAGCATGGCGGTTACCGCGTAGCGGCCTTTGGTTGAAAGTCTCATCGTTTTATTCTCCCGGTATCCGGTTCATCGTGTCGGGGTGGTCATCGGCGGCTTGCGCGCCACCGGCCCTGGATAAATACCAAGTAAACCACTCAGTCATTAGCATAGCATTAACCCAGTAATTCGATCAACAATCGCTTTTACCCAGG
Organism: Sedimenticola sp.; assembly: GCA_026984055.1. GTDB lineage: Bacteria > Pseudomonadota > Gammaproteobacteria > Chromatiales > Chromatiaceae > JALSSX01. The sequence continues at coordinate 764 of JALSSX010000003.1, forward strand.
TCAATACTTGTCTGGCGGACGGCGAAGATGCAGAATCTTCCATGCGGCCCACCGATTCTTGCCGTGAACGTACCCCCTGTCGGTCGCCCGTGACGCATTCGTGGGAACGCTGTACAGTCTCTCTTGCCCGTTCGACCTCGACTGAACCACGGGCGATGTGTCGTTACGGTCAGTCGAACGTCGGCAAGGGCGAAATGGGGCGTGTAACAAGGCCGGTACCGCCATTTTCGATGACTGCAAATCATTGAAAATGAAGGAACCGGGAAATCGTATTTTCCGGTTCCGTCGTTGAAAAAGTCCATGGAAGGACTTTTTCAACATCCTGCCAAGCATGACAATGGGGTATTGTTTCCATCATGACGGTTACTATGACAAGCTGATGCGTATTTTGTTTCTTCTGCTCGCTCTTACCCTCGCTGCGCCATTGCAGGCCGCTCGCAGCTATGCCATCGATATGCTGATCTTCCAGCGCGCCTCGCCCGGCAGCGGCGAACGCTACTGGCCCGACAGCCAGGCGGCGCCCATTTCGCTGAATAACAACACCGAGGCGACGCCGCTGCATGGCGGACCGCTCTCCGGTGTAGCGGCCAAGCTGGACCGCCAACCCGGCTATCGTGTCCTCTACCACCGCTTTTGGCGGCAACCAGTCTTCAGCCGTCGGGGCAGTTCGCCGATCACGATCCATGTCGACCGGGGTGGCGATGCACGGGTCGACGGCAGCGTCTCGATCAGCGCGCGGCACTATCTACATCTGGATGTCGACCTAACCCTGCGCCACGATGGCATCCCGGTGGCGTTCAAGGCGCATCAACGCATGCGCAGCGGCGAAACCTATTATATCGATCATCCACTGGGTGGCATCATCATCCGCGCGCTGTCGCCGAAGCGCTGAACAACAAACCACGGGAGGATCTCCATGAAGCCTATCATGCGGCTATTTGTCGCGATCCTGCTCACAACAGGCGCGATAACGAGCCATGCCGAGGAATACACCATCAAGTTCTCGCATGTCGTCGCGCCCGGCACGCCGAAGGGCAAAGCCGCCGACCTGTTCGCCAGGCTCGTCAACGAACGTCTCAACGGGCGTGTGCATGTCGAGGTATTCCCGAACTCCCAGCTTTACAACGACAACAAGGTGATGGAGGCGATGCGCCTTTCCGACAGCCGCACGACTGGCATCATGGCGGCGCCCAGCCTGTCAAAGTTCGTCAAGTTCTCGCGCACCATCCAGGCCTTCGACCTGCCCTACCTGTTCAATGACATCGATGACGTACATAGACTGGTGGATTCTCCACTGATGTCGCTGATGACCAGGCCCTTGGAACGCAAGGGGCTGAAGGCGCTGTCGCTATGGGACAACGGCATGAAGGTATTCTCCATCCGTGGCGATGGGCCGCTGAAAAAAGTACCCGACGACTTCCGGGGCAAGAAGTTTCGCATCCAGAGTTCCGAAGTGCATGCCGCGATGATCCGCGCGCTCGGCGGCGTGCCGCAGAAACTGCCATTCAAGGAAGTCTATCAGGCACTCGCGCAGGGCGTCGTCGACGGTCAGGAGAACGCTTGGTCGAACATCTATTCGAAAAAGTTCTTCGAGGTACAGGACTGGATCACCGTGTCCAACCACTCTTACCTCGGCTATATGGTCGTCGTCAGCGAACGCTTCTGGCGCGGCCTGCCGACCGACATTCGCGACGAACTCCGACAGATACTCGCCGAAGCCACCGAGGCGAACCGCCGCTTCGCCCGCGAGGCCGACAGCCAGGACCGTCAGCGCATCGAAGCCGCAGGCAAAGCGAAGGTCGTCGAACCGAGCGCCGATGAGATTGCCGCATGGCGCAAGGCCACCGCCGGGGTCGAAGAGGCTTTCAGGCAACGGATCGGGAAGGATCTGCTGTCACGAATTCATATACTATTGGGGCATTGAGGAATGCATGGCGAGAGAAGAGTGCGCTTCCCTCCCCGTGGATCGCCCCGCGCAATAATAATCCCGACGACATGGCCCCAACCCATCGATCATTACCACAATGGGAGAAACCATGATGAAACTTCATGCATTCATGCATTCCACAAGGCGCGTCGCCGGCATGGTGGCGATTGGGGTCTGCTCGGCATGGCTCGGGACAACGCAAGCAAGCATCATCGCCATCGACGACTTCTCATCCGCTTCGTCCCTGTTGGACCTGAGTGGCAGCGCGCGGATCATCGGAGACCCAGGGTACCTCGAACTGACCCAAGATGGTCACGCCGGACAAGCCGGTAGCGCTTATCTGAAAACCCCGTTGAACTATAAGCCCACCATTGGATTCACCGCGACATTCCGATTTCAGATCCTGCACAACGGCGGACGCGCCTCGGAAGCCGACGGCCTTGTCTTCCTGATCTTACCCCAAAACCCCGAGGTCCACCCCTTGGGCGACCCGGGCGGCAACTTGGGTTACCTCTATAATGGTCTGACCCCAATCATTCTTCCACACTATGCCATCGAATTCGACACCCACCTGAATCCTGCGCTAGGCGACCCATCCAATGAACACATTGCGCTGACGCGCTTCTCGCCCGGTATCGTTTCCGCCACAACGACCCTAGCCTCCAGCGATGCCATTTTTGCCGACGGACTGGAGCACGAGGTAGTCGTCGAGGCAGGCAGAAATGGCTCATCCCTGCTGCGCGTTTTCTTGGATGACCAATTGGCGCTCAGCTTCGATTTCAGTCATGAGCGCGGGCTCAACGATCCCAGTCTGGGACAACCGGGATTCGGCCACCGATTCGCCACCGGCTTTGGCTTCAGCGCCGCCACCGGCGTGGGCACGGCGACACATCGCATCAATTCCTGGCTCCTGAGTGTTCCCTTGCCCGCCACTTCATGGTTGCTGGGCCTGGGATTGGTGGCACTACGAATCCAAGCCCCCTCTCGCTGAGGCATCCCGCGGACAGTGAGCGATTTCATTGAATTGAACAGGCTGCTGATCTTCATCGAGAAATGCATCATCACCACGGGACTCGGCGCGGCCACGTTGCTGATGTTCGCCAACGTGGTCGCGCGCCATGTGTTTCATACCGGCTTCAGTTGGACGCTGGAGCTGGTGCGCTATCTGTTCGCCTGGGTGGTGTTGATCGGCGCGGCTTACGGTTTCCAGGTCGGGGCGCATCTCGGCATTGATATCCTGGTAGAGAAGCTGCCGCCACGCGCGCGCCGCGTGGTCGCGCTGATCGCGGTCGCGTTTTCGCTGTTGTTCGTCGGGCTGGTGTTCCATTACTCGATCCAGTACACGATTCGCATCCACGATTGGGGTGATCTGACACTGGATCTCCAGATCCCGCAATGGATTCCGTATCTGGCGATTCCGCTCGGACTCGGTCTGATGCTGCTGCATCTGGCGCAGATCGGCTGGGACATCTGGCGTGGCCGCGCGCCGCGTATCCACGCAAACGAGGGGACCGAGGCCTTCGAGCAGCTTGCCGCCGAGGCGCGGGAGCGGCGTTGAATGGCAGTCGCATTGTTGTTCGCCGGCTTGCTGCTACTGTTGCTGATCGGCGTGCCGATCGCGGTCAGCCTGGGGTTGTCGGCGCTGTTGTTCACATTGCTCGCCACCGAAGACTCGCCGATCATCATCGCGCAGAAGTTGTTCGATACCATGGAGCACACGACGCTGCTGGCGATCCCATTCTTCATCCTGTCGGCGCATTTCCTGACCCGCGGCGGCGTTTCGCAACGCTTGGTGGATTTCGCCCGCGCGGCGGTCGGCTGGCTACCAGGCGGGCTGGCGATGGCGACGGTGGTCGCGTGTATGTTCTTTGCCGCCATCTCAGGTTCGTCGCCAGCCACGGTGGTGGCGATCGGTTCGATCATGATCCCCGGGATGGTCACGGCGGGTTACGACAGGGGCTTCGCGGTCGGCGTGGTGGCGACCTCCGGCAGTCTCGGCATCCTGATTCCGCCATCCATCCCGATGATCGTTTATGCCGACGCGGTGGAGGAATCGGTCGGCAAACTGTTCATCGCCGGGATTTTTCCCGGCCTGTTGATGGGGCTGTTCCTCCTGGCCGCGACCTATATCACGGCGCGGCGCATGGACATGCCTCGCGAACCCTGGCTGGGCTGGCGGAAATTGCTGCATGGCGGCTTGCGCGCTTTCTGGGGGTTGCTGCTGGTGGTCATCGTCGTCGGTGGCATCTATGGTGGCGTTTTCACGCCAACAGAGGCCGGCGCGGTCGCTGCGGTGTATTCAGCGCTGATCGCATTGTTCGTGCATCGCGACATGGGCTTTCGCGACATCCCAAGGGTAATGCTGGATTCGGCAAAGATGACCTCGATGCTGCTGTTCATCATCGCCTGCGCGATGATCTTCGCCCATGTGCTGACCGAGGAACGCGTCCCGCAACAGCTCGCCAACGCGATTATATCCAACGAACCATCGCCTTGTATGTTCCTGCTGATGGTGAATATGGTTCTGTGGTTCGCCGGCGACTTCATGGAGCCGTCGGCGATCCTGCTGATTCTGGCGCCACTGTTCCATCCAATCGCCCTGTCGCTGGGCATCGACCCGATCCACCTCGGCATCGTCATGACGACGAATATGGAAGTCGGCATGATCACCCCGCCAGTCGGCCTGAATCTGTATGTCGCCGCCGGATTGTCGGGCATGACGCTCGGGAAAGTGACCCGCGCCGCGTTACCGTGGATGCTGGTGTTGATCCTGGCGTTATTGGTGATCACCTATGTTCCGTGGCTGAGTCTGGCGCTGGTCTCCGCGTTGTACTGAGTGCCGTGGCGTGAAAGTCGCCTGCTGATTGCCCGCGATCCGTTCGCGGGAACGCCGTGAATACCTCCGTGTAGGTTGGGCATGACCCAGGGGGAGATGGGGAATACTGGAAATGCCGGGAACATTTTCAGTGCCCCGCATCGGACACCCCAGGACAGAACCACAGGCAACTTTCAATGTGATTTCCTCTTTACTCTCGTGTTCCACCACTTATCATGATCGAACATCCCTGTCTCACTCGGGCATCTCAATTTTTCGAGATACCCGCATGAGAATCCGTCACGGCCATCCAAATCCTGTCGGTGCGCAAAAAAAGCGCGCAC
>JALSSX010000004.1 GCA_026984055.1 Sedimenticola sp.
TGTCTCCATCACCAGAGTTAGCGTGCGCGCGATTTCATTCCCAGCAAGGCGAGAAGAGGCCATGAACTCACTTATCAAAAGAACCAGGACACCACCAGTAACAATAGAATTAATCTACTGCGCCTTCCCACCATGCTCGCGACGATCACCTAAACCCGACAGACTCCTCCTGGACGCGCGATAATGCCGAGACTTGGTTTACTGTGGCTATACGTCCAGGTTCTCTACCAACAGTGCATTTTGTTCGATGAACTCTCGCCGAGGCTCGACCTCGTCGCCCATCAAGGTCGTAAATACCTCATCCGCGCGGACCGCATCCTCGATGTTCACACGGAGTAGACGCCGGTTTTCCACATCCATCGTGGTCTCCCACAATTGATCGGGGTTCATCTCCCCTAACCCTTTATATCGTTGTATATGCTGGCCTTTCTTAGCCTCATCCATCAACCAACCGATCATTTCCTTGAAGCTGTCCACCGGGACGGTTTTCTTGTCACCCTTCGCGACATACGCGCCTTCTTCGATCAGACCATCCAGATGAGCACGTAGATCGAGCATCTTCTTATAATCGGCACTCTGAAAAAAATCACCAGAGATCAACTGTATCCTCTCGATCCCATGTGTCTTTCGCGTCAACTGGATATCATATCCACTTTCGGTTTTCACGCGTTCCAGGATGTACTGGCTATGCGGCGGTTCGTCGGCATTCAATGCATCTGCCATATCGGCCAGCCATTGATCCAATTTCCCCTTATTTTCAAGCAAGGTTTCGTCCACCGGCTCGCTATGGATGAGTCCTTCCAGGAACTTTCTATCGACGTAGCGCGCCCGGCGATCAATGATGCTGCTCACCATGGCATGAAATTCCGCGAGTCCGGAGAGTGCTTCCGATGACATCGGTGGCGCTTCCGCGCTGACATGAAAATAGGCGTAGTCCAGTGCTCGATGCAATAGATACCTGCGTAGCTCCGCATCATCCTTGATATAGGTTTCTTGCTTTCCCTTTTTGACCTTGTAGAGTGGTGGCTGGGCGATATAGATATGGCCCCTCTCGATAAGTTCCGGCATCTGACGATAGAAAAAGGTAAGCAATAGGGTGCGGATATGTGCGCCGTCGACATCCGCGTCCGTCATGATGATGATTCGATGGTAGCGGAGCTTATCGGGGTTGAACTCTTCACGACCGATACCGCAACCCAAGGCGGTGATCAATGTACCTACCTCGGCTGAGGACAGCATCTTGTCGAAACGCGCTTTTTCCACGTTCAGAATCTTTCCCTTCAACGGCAGAATCGCCTGAAAGCGTCTGTCCCGACCTTGTTTTGCCGAACCGCCTGCGGAGTCGCCCTCCACCAGGTAAAGCTCGGATTGCGCTGGATCTTTTTCCTGGCAATCCGCTAACTTGCCGGGCAGTCCGGCAATATCCAGAACGCCCTTGCGACGTGTCATCTCGCGTGCTTTACGCGCTGCCTCGCGAGCGCGCGCCGCATCCACCATTTTATTCGCAATCGCTTTGGCTTCACTGGGATTTTCAAGAAAGAAATCATTGAGATGCTCTGAAACCAGTCCCTCGACTATCCCTTTCACCTCGGAGGAGACAAGTTTATCTTTTGTCTGTGATGAAAATTTTGGGTCTGGAACCTTGACCGACAACACGGCGGTCAAACCTTCTCTGGCATCATCACCAGTAGGATGTATCTTACTTTTTGCTGCCAAGCCCGATTGTTCGATGTATTGATTCAGCGTGCGTGTCAGGGCGCTCCGGAAACCAGACAGATGACTTCCGCCATCGCGCTGAGGAATATTATTGGTAAAGCAGAAGATATTCTCTTGATAGGAGTCATTCCATTGCATTGCAACCTCAACGATCACCTCGGATTTCGTATCGGTGAAGTGACACACCTTGTGATGCATCGGGGTTTTATTTCTATTCAGATGCTCTACAAAGGCTCTAATCCCGCCCTCATACTCGAAAACATCTTCGTTTTCGCTAGCCTCCTCCTTCAGAACAATCCTGACGCCTGAATTCAAAAAAGAGAGTTCTCGCAAACGTTTCGCCAGAATATCGTAGTGAAACTCGGTATCGGTAAAGATATCCTTGCTTGGTGTGAAGCGTACCTTCGTGCCTGTTCGCTCGCTGTCGCCAATCACCTTCAACGGTTCCTGAGGCTCTCCCAAACGATAGTTCTGACGATAGATCTTGCCATTACGGTAAATTGTTAGTTCCAGTTGTTCCGAAAGCGCATTGACAACCGATACCCCGACACCATGCAAGCCACCAGAAACCTTATATGAGTTGTCATCAAACTTGCCTCCAGCATGCAAGACCGTCATGATAACTTCCGCTGCGGACTTATTCTCTTCGACATGCATATCAACTGGGATGCCGCGACCATTATCGCTCACACTAACCGAATGATCCGCATGGATGATCACCTTGATTTCGTTGCAGTGGCCTGCCAGTGCCTCGTCGATAGCGTTATCCACGACCTCGAAAACCATATGGTGTAGCCCGGTACCATCATCGGTATCGCCAATATACATTCCAGGGCGTTTGCGCACCGCATCCAAGCCCTTGAGAACTTTAATATTCCCCGCGTCGTAACTGTCACTCATTTATTTTCCAGTGATTGTAAACCGTCACATCATGACTCGTTTATTATATACCTGCGTCGGTAAGATTGCTGAGCCGGCACGGAACTTGGCTCAATAGAGCAAAGCATCATCATTCACGTTCCGTATCGTGGAACACTCCATGTTCCACGTGGAACACTTTCGCGGCTGACTCTAGGATATCAGGGATCGATAATCCCGTCGCCATACACTGAACAGCGGCGCTATCCACTGTAGCCAGCACCTTTTTTTGACTTGCTTTATCCAGCTCGGCTGCAAAATCATCGAGCAATAGAACAGGGGAAACCTGGAAGCGATTTTTGTATTGGATCAATTGAGACAACAATAAAGCAAAAACGATAAGTTTTTGCTGCCCATTCGATGCAAAGCCATCCAGCGAATGATCATTGATCCTCAAACGAATATCCGCTCGTTGCGGCCCGATACGGGTATACCCAATTTCCCTGTCCTTTTCGATCGTTTTCACTAAGGAATCCAACAGCTTGTTGTTGGTGTCCCAGCCAGGCTTGTACTCCAGATCAAAGTCATAGCCTGGGAGTAGTTGAGTGAGCAAGGGTAGCAGGATCGACCGTAGATCATTGACATATGCCGTCGCATACTGAAATATCTCGGCCGATGCGCTAGCAATTTGCATGCTCCAAACTTTGATCTCATCATTGCGTTTACCGCTTCGCAAAGCCGCGTTCCGTTGCGCCAGACCTTTGGCGAATCTTCGATAAACATCCAAAAAAGAGTGTTCCACGTGAAACAGTCCCCAATATAGAATCCTCCTCCGATACTTTGGCCCAGCGGTTAGCAACTCGTAAGAGCGAGGTGTTATGAGTTGCACAGGAAAGGCTCGACTCAGCTCAGAAAGGCGGGAAACAGGAGTACCATCCAGTTTTGCCATGGAGGTTCCGGGGTTGAGCGACATTGATAGGCTTCGTTTTAAGACCCCATCCGATATCTCGGAAAAGAGCGAAGCGTACTGTTCTCTACTCCTGATCAGCGACCTTAAGGTGCGAGTCCGAAAGGAACGGCCTCTACTGAGTAAATAGATCCCTTCCAACAAAGATGATTTCCCTGATGCGTTCGCTCCTATTATTAGATTGAGTCCGGGGCCAGGTTCAATTCCGACATTCTCGATATTACGAAAATTTTTTAGCTGTAACCGCTTGATAATCATGTTTTCCCGAATAGACTCTCGACCAGAAGTGGGTTGAGCATAATCGTTTCGTGTTAACAGGCCCTAGCCCGGATTTCTCACCGGGTCGCGTAGCGAGGCCGCTCAAGGTGGTGTGATGGCAGGCGTTCGCGACCGAGGGCCGCGCAGGCGTAGTCGACACTATGTTGAGCAGCCCGACCGAGTGAACGCCAGTCAGCGCGCCGCATTGGGCGGTCGCAGTCGTGAACGGGTGAGAAATCCGGGCTAGCTCAGATTTCCGTTCAGCTTCGGAGCTTTCCCGAAGAAATTTCCGGTTCGGGCCGTATTGAACTGGAAAAACCTGTGTCTTTCAATGACGTACAGACTATTCCGGTGCGAGACGAGTAAAAAGATCTGGGGTAAGCCGAAGAGCACTATGGGATATCCGAGTCCCCGACCTTGCTCGATTCAAGGCTTTGGACAGGAGAAAAACATCCAACTTTCAAGCGAGATATCTGGCTGAGAAATCCGCTCAGTGTTCCGTTCCCCCGTCGGCGGGGAATCCCGCCGCGCCAAGATGGTTAAAGACGCATCGGCATGATGACGTAATTGGTTTTTTGATTATCCATATCATCGATCGTAGAACTACTATTGGCATCATTGAAACCGATTCGAACACTGTTCGAGTCGATGACATTCAAGGTATCGATGAGATAGCTCACATTAAAGCTGATCGTCAAATCGTTTCCCTGGTAATCGATCTCGAAAAATTCCTCGGCTTCTTCTTGCTCTGGATTGTGCGCCAATAGGTCGAGTCGGTTTTCCGAGAGTTGGAATCGTACGCCACGATATTTTTCATTTGACAATATCGCCGTGCGCAGCAAAGCTTCTTTCAGAATTACCTTGTCGATGACTGCGATATGACTTACCGATTTTGGGATCACTTTCTGATAATCTGGAAACCGACCATCGATCAACTTACTGATAAACAGGGTTTTTCCTAGATGCAATCGAAGATGATTCTTGCTTATCTCCAAAGTCAGCAGTTTATCGTCATGCGTTAACAGTTTGTTCAACTCGCTGACGGCCTTCCTCGGCAGTATGATTTGCTTCGATTCTCCAGCCTGGACATCGATCTCATGATGAGCTGTGGCCAAGCGGTGTCCGTCTGTTGCCACTGTTCTGATGCCTCCGTTTTCCATTTCGAACAACATGCCATTCAGGTAATAACGGACATCTTGCTGGGCCATCGCAAAATGGGTTTTTTCAATTAATGTCTTCAGCGCAGTTTCCGGCAGGGTCAGTTGAACGACATCTCCACTGGGTTCGATCGCTGGATAATCGTTTGCATCCAGAACGCCGAGACTGAATCGGCTATTCCCAGAACGTAGTATGGCTTTATCTGCACCGATCTCCAGAGTAACTAGGGCACTATCCGGCAAGGCGCGACAGATGTCGATCAATTTACGCGCGGATAGAGTAAACGTAATTTCTTCCTCCGCATCGATATTTATCGATGTCTGGATCTCGATCTCGAGGTCGGTCGCAATAACCGTTAATTCGGAGTTAGCCACTTTTAAGAGAATATTGGCTAATATCGGCAACGTTTGACGCTTTTCAACGATTCCACTAACGGCTTGTAGAGGCTGAAGCAAAGCCTCCCTTGGAATGGTGATTTTCATTATGTGCCCTCTAATAATATCTAGAATATATATATTACTTATTATTGTTATTAGCTAGCGCTATTTCTGTGGATAAGTTGTTTTTTCAATTTTTTTCATGCGCTTAGGCTATTTATTCGAATGGAAATACGGTGTGTAACCTCATCCGAGGATTGGGAGTGATATGTGGGTAACTCTGCTGTTGGATGCTTCACCGATTTATCCACAGTTTTCCATGCCCTAACTACTTAGGATTCTTAACAGGTTAGTGTAGTCTTCCTCGATTCGCGTATCCGATTCGCGTAGTTCCGCGATTTTTCGGTTCGCATACAATACGGTCGTGTGGTCACGCCCGCCAAAAGCATTGCCGATCTCAGGGAGACTGTGATTGGTCAGCTCTTTTGCTAGGGTCATCGCAATCTGGCGTGGCCTGGCGATCGTGCGGCTGCGTTTCGCCGAGGTAAGATCGGAAGTACGAATCTTGAAATACTCGGCAACGGTTTTTTGTATGTTGACTATCGTCACCATCTTATCCTGAGCGGCGAGCAAATCCTTCAACGCGGTGCGAGCGAAATCCAGCGTGATGGGTTTGCCGGTGAACTGAGCGTTCGCCATTACCCGTCGCAGCGCCCCTTCCAGTTCGCGTATATTCGAGCGGACACGTTTTCCAATGAAGAAAGCTACTTCGTTTGGTAACTCGATGGAGAACAGCTGAGCGGCCTTGCTGTGCAGGATGGCGACACGCGTCTCCAGGTCGGGAGGATCGATGGAGACCGTCAGACCCCAGCCAAAACGGGATTTCAATCTCTCCTCCAGTCCAGGCACCTCCTTTGGGAAACGGTCACTGGTGAGAATGATTTGTTGCTCGGATTCGAATAGTGCGTTGAAGGTATGGAAGAACTCTTCCTGGGAACGCTCCTTGCCGGCAAAGAACTGGATATCATCAATGAGTAGGGCATTCACCGTACGGTACTTGCGTTTGAAATCCTCTATCGTATTGTGTTGCAGCGCCTTGACCATCTGCGCGACGAATCCTTCGGAATGCAGATAGACCACACGAGCGGAGGGATTGTTGAGCAGGATGGTGTTGCCGACGGCATGCATCAGATGTGTTTTCCCTAGCCCGACGCCGCCGTAGATGAACAAAGGGTTGTAGACCTTGCCAGGGTTCTGGCCGATCTGTAGTGATGCGGCGCGGGCAAGCTGGTTGGATTTACCTTCGATAAAGGTGTCGAACGTGAAACTGGCATTGATATTGCTTTGCAGCGCTTCTCGTGTCGTTTCCGGCGTCCGCGCGGGTCTTGGCTCCCTGGCGTTTGACTTGGATGCCGAAGTCGTGTCACCGCGCGTACCGGGTTTGCTGGGACGTGATCCGATCTCCAGCACGACGCTGAGTTGCTGATCTGCAACGTTGTGAGCAAGGAAGGTTTCTATCAATTCGAGGTAATACGCCCTGACCCAATCCAGGACGAAAGAGTTGGGCGCCAGCAAGCGTATCCGATGCGGTTCGGAGATGGCTTGTAGCGGTCTGATCCAGGTATTGAACTGCTGGGCGGATAGTTCGCCCTCGAGAAATTCCTGGCATTGGTTCCAGATATCCAATATAACTCTCCAAATCGACTTGCGGGAAGGTCACTGCGCGCTTTAGCAGGATGTTGAAAAAGTCCTTCCATGGACTTTTTCAGCGACGGAACCGGAAAATTCGATTTCCCGGTTCCTTCATTTTCAATGACTTGCAGTCATCGAATATGGCGGTACATCTGTGTACCGGCATTTCTCACTGGGCTGGCGCGTTCTCGCTTGTTCTCAGGAACCAAGAGGATTTTGTTCAGTTGGAAATACACTCGGGTATTTCGCTCCCGGACGAAATCCTCTTGGTTCCAAAGCCCCGTGCGACGTATGGGCTAGCCCGGATTTCTCACCGGTTCACGACTGCGACCGCCCAATGCGGCGCGCTGACTGGCGTTCACTCGGTCGGGCCGCTCAACGTAGTGTCGACTACGCCTGCGCGGCCCTCGGTCGCGAATGCCAGCCATCACACTACCTTGAGCGGTCTCGCTACGCGACCCGGTGAGAAATCCGGGCTAGTCGTTGCTTCCGCAACGAGGATATCCCCAGGTGCTGGATGAAGCGTGTGGGAAGGTGGCGAAAAGCGCGTAGATAGAGCGGAAAATCTAGATATATTATTGATATTAATCAAATTAATGTGGCCGTGTAACTCAGATCCTGAGCTTTGACAACACCCCGAACGGACCTGATTCTAATCGTTTTCCACGGACTTATCCACAGTTGGAGCGGATGCGTGCGCGATGCCCTGGATGGGTTTGCGGCGGCTCCGGGTGTGTCTGTTTTGCGGTTACACTGACATGCCTGGGTTCACTGGTGCATCCGGCTCCAGTAACATAGCCATAGCATTTCAGCGCTTGTGGGATGAGTCCGATATTTGTTTTGGCTGACCGTGGCGATATGGGCTTGTGTTACCCCAATTCCTAGCGGATGACGAGGAGAAAGAGGATCAGATGAAACAGGATTTTTGCAAGATGGTGGCGGTATGTGCGATATCGATCTTCATTTTCGTCGGACTTGGCGGTTGTCAGACGATTGCGGAGAAGCGCGAGCAGACGCGGTTGGAGAAGGCTCTGCATGCCTACGAACTCACGTTTCGATGGGGAGATTTACGCAATATCGATAACTTCGCGATGGCATACCAGGGGCGCATGCCGTTGGGCGTAGAGAATGCAGATCGGGTCAGGATCATCAGTTACGAGGTAATGTCGGGACCCGAGGCCATCGATGAGACAACGGCTGTTCAGGTCGTTGCCATTCAATATATCGTTCGGGATACTCAGGTGCGTAAGAAGATCATCGATCGGCAAGTGTGGCACTATCTGCCCGAGGAGAAGGCTTGGAAGCGGATCAGCGATGCGCCGGTTTTCGCCTTATATGGGCATGGCCGACCGCACGTTGGATTTTAGCAGGCCATTGAAAAATGGCATTTTTCAATGGCCTGTGTGCGCTACAGGGAGGTACCGCCATTTTCGATGGCGGCAAGTCATTGAAAATGAAGGAACCGGGAAATCGAATTTTCCGCTTCCGTCGTTGAAAAAGGCCATGGAAGGATTTTTTCAACATCCTGTTAGTGTAAAAGTACGTGGTCGGTTGCCGGTGATTTGTCCGCCGGAACGCCGTGAGGACGTCCTTGTAGGCTTGATTTCGGCCTTCCTGCCTCGGATATCCCGCGGCCGGACCACGGGAACCCTTCCATGATCCAGGGCGTTTCTGCTTCTATCATGAAAATCAGGATGAGCCACTCGATAGCCACAGTGGCGGTTTTCGCCCCCGTCAAGCGTCTGTTCGATTATCTCATCCCGGACGCGCATAGCCCTCGGTTGTCCCCGGGGATGCGCGTGCGCGTCCCGTTTGGCCGCGGTTGTCGCATCGGTCTTGTTGTCAGGCGCTCGGCGCGGAGCAAACTCGATCTGGATAGGCTGAAGCCGATAGAGAAAGTGCTCGATAGCCAGCCGTTGATTGGCGGGGAGATGCTTGATTTCTATACCTGGGTGAGTACTTACTACCATTGTCCGATCGGTGAATTAGTGGCAACTGCGCTACCTGTTCGATTGCGTCAAGGGAAGCCGGTGGCGACTGACAAGGTGGTTGCCGTCCAGCTCACCGAAGCGGGGCGACAGACGCCGCCAGAGGCGCTGAAACGGGCTAGGAAGCAACGCGAGATATTGGCTTATCTACAAGCTGGAGCGGCATCGCTGAGTCTGGAGCCAATGCGGGAAAGATTCACCCCATTGGGAGCATCCTTGAAGGCGCTCGTTGATAAAGGCTATGTAGAATGGCTGACTCGCCCGCCGGCCTTGGCGACTCAATTCGGTGGAGGACTCCTGACGCTCCATGACGAACAGTTGGCTGCGGTGCGGGCCATTCTTGATGGCATGAATGCGTATGTCCCCTTCCTGCTCGATGGCATCACCGGGAGTGGTAAGACCGAGGTTTATCTACGTGTCATCGCGCATGTCCTGGAACAGGGCCGACAGGCCATGGTGCTGGTGCCAGAGATCGGTCTGACGCCGCAGTTGGTGGAACGCTTCGAGCGTCGTTTCGGCGCCTGTCTTGCTGTCAGCCATTCCGCCATGTCGCATGGGGATCGAGAATCCGCCTGGAGACAGGCCGCCGAGGGGCGCGCTAGGATCCTGATCGGCACGCGCTCGGCGGTGTTCACGCCAATGCCGAATCTCGGCTTGATCATCGTCGACGAAGAACACGATAGCTCGTATAAACAACAGGATGGATGCCGTTACTCCGCGCGGGATCTGGCTATCGTGCGCGCCCGGCGATGTGATTGTGCGGTGGTGCTCGGAAGCGCCACGCCGTCGTTCGAAAGCCTGCACAACACTCAGAACGGGCGTTACCGACATCTCAGGCTGACGCAGCGCGCGGCTGGCGCGAAACCGCCGAGGATACGCTTGCTCGATGCGCGTGGCCTGAAATCCGACCAATCATTAACCCGTTCCTTCCTGGAAGCGATGCACAAAGCATTGGATGCAGGAAACCAGGTGCTATTATTCGTGAACCGGCGAGGATATGCACCGATATGGACCTGTTTCGATTGCAACTGGATAGCCGAGTGTCGACGCTGCGACGCCCGCATGACAGTACACTTGAAACAGAATCTGCTGTGGTGCCATCACTGTGGCTTGCAACAGGCGCTACCCCGGCGCTGCCCGAAATGTGATGGAGAGAATCTCAATCCCCTTGGGCAAGGTACCCAGCGGAGCGAGGAAACCTTGCGACAACTGTTCCCCGAGGTGGCAGTGGCGCGTATCGATCGAGACAGCGTCAGGGGCAAGCAAAAGCTCGAAAAAACCCTTGCCGAGATTCATAAAGGTAAGCACTCACTTCTGATTGGAACCCAGTTATTATCGAAAGGGCACCATTTCCCGAATGTCACCCTGGTGGGCATGCCGGATATCGATCAGGGGTTGTTCAGCGTCGATTTTCGCGCCACCGAGCGCTTGGCGCAGTTGATCGTTCAAGTGTCCGGGCGTTCTGGCCGAGAGGAGAAAAAGGGAGAGGTCCTGATCCAGACCCGATATCCTGAACACCCGATGCTGCACCTGCTGTTGGAGAAAGGATATGCCGCATTTGCACGCCAGGCGTTGCGTGAACGACGTGAAGCCGGTTTTCCACCGTTCAGCCATCAGGTGTTGCTGCGCGCCTCCGCAATCTCCCAGGGTCCGCCGATGGCGTTTCTTCAAGAGGCCAGGGATTGTCTGCGGGATGCGGGAGAATCTTCCGTGGAGGTCTGGGGTCCGGTGGTTCCACCAATGGAGAAGCGCGCCGGTCGTTTTCGCGCCCAGCTTTTACTTCAGTCCAGCAGTCGCGGTTGCCTGCACAGCTTGTTAGATGCGTGGTTGCCGAAGGTGGAAAAATTGAAGCTGGCGCACAGGGTTCGCTGGTCGGTGGATGTCGATCCTCTGGATCTGTATTAGCAGGCCGTTGAAAAAGTCCATGGAAGGACTTTTTCAACATCCTGATAGCGCCTGTTAACAGGCGCTATCGTGAAAGTGCGTAATTGGTCTTCGGTGATGCGTCTGCGGGAGCGTCGTGGATAGTCCGTGTAGGCTTGGCTAATGCTCGGGCATCCCGCAAGCCGAACCAGAGGCAATTTTCATGATGGCGGGGTGTCGCTTCCATCATGAGCACCAGCGTCGCGCGACGCTGGTGGGCTATCGATGATTCCTGTTATCCTTCCGGGTTCTCTCAATCATTCCCACGCCACGACATGAAAGCGCAGATTCAAAAGCTCCTCGCCGAGGCTCTCCAGTCCCTGGCGGACCAAGGCATACTTCCGTCGCCATCGATCGAGCCGCCATCGATCGAGAATGCCCGAGATCTGGCGCATGGCGATTTCGCCACCAATGCCGCGCTGGTGCATGCCAAGGCAGCGGGCATGAAGCCACGTGACCTGGCCGAAAGGATCGTTTCCGCCCTGCCCGCTTCCGAGCAGATCGCGCGCGTCGAGATCGCCGGTCCGGGCTTCATCAACTTTACGTTGGCCGATGCTGCCTGGCAGGCGGTCGTCGTCGATGTGTTGAGTCAGGGCAAGGAATATGGCCGCGCTGATCATGGCAAGGGCGAGCGGATCCAGGTCGAATTCGTATCGGCGAACCCGACCGGTCCGCTGCATGTCGGGCATGGCCGTGGCGCGGCCTATGGCGCCGTCGTTGCGGAACTGCTACGCAGTGTCGGTTATGGCGTGCATACCGAATATTATGTAAATGATGCCGGTCGGCAGATGAACATACTCGCGGTATCGGTGTGGCTACGTTATCTGGAGCTCTGCGATGAATCGCTGCATTTCCCATCCAATGCGTACAAGGGCGACTACATCTGGGATATCGCCGCGAGACTACATCGCGAACACGGTAATGCCTTCCACCATCCGATGGCGCAGGTGTTTGCCGATATCCCGCCGGATGAGAGTGATGCGAATCCCGATGGCGACAAGGAAGCACACATCGACGGTTTGATCGAACGCGCGAAGGCGCTGCTTGGCGAGGCGGGCTATCGAACCGTGTTCGATACTGGCCTGAACGTCATACTCGATGATATCCGCGACGATCTGGCACTATTCGGCGTGACCTATGACAATTGGTATTCCGAGCGCAAGCTGGTGGATAGTGGCGCGGTGCGACATGCGCTGGACAAACTGCGCCAAGCTGGTTATATCCATGCCGATGATAAGGGTACATTGTGGTTCCGTTCCACCGCGTTTGGCGACGAGAAAGATCGCGTCGTGGTGCGCGAGAACGGGCAGCCGACCTATTTTGCCTCCGATATCGCCTATCATCTGCAAAAACTGGAACGTGGCTTCGACCGCGTGATCGATGTCTGGGGCGCGGATCATCACGGCTATGTTCCCCGAGTGAAGGCGGCGGTCCAGGCCTTTGGCGAGGATCCAGAACGGCTCGAAGTGTTGCTCGTGCAGTTCGCCGTGTTGTATCGCGGCAGCAAGAAAATCCAGATGTCGACTCGTTCCGGGCAGTTCGTCACGCTGCGACAGCTACGCAAGGATGTCGGTCGCGACGCGGCGCGTTTCTTCTATGTGATGCGCAAGTGCGAGCAACATCTGGATTTCGATCTGGATCTGGCCACGTCGAAGTCGAACGAGAACCCGGTCTATTATGTGCAATACGCGCATGCGCGGGTGTGCAGCGTGCTGCGTCAGGCCGAGGAAAAAGGCTACGCGACCGAGTTTCCTCTGGATGATGCCTATCTCGCCCTGCTGGGCGAAAAGCAGGAGCTCGCGCTGCTCAGAGACTTGGCTCGCTATCCAGAGATCCTATTGAACGCCGCATTGCTACGCGAACCGCATCAACTGCCGCATTTTCTGCGCGAACTGGCGAATGACTTCCATGCCTATTACAATGCCTGCCAGTTCCTGCTGGATGACGAAGCACTGCGTGGCGCCCGCCTGAAACTGATACTTGCCGTTCGCCAGGTATTGCGGAATGCTCTTGCCATCATCGGCGTGTCCGCGCCCGACAGCATGTAGTCGCGGAACCCATGCCCCGTGACTACAAAAAAAATCCGCCACGTCGCGGTTCGCAATGTCGCTGTCGCGGCTGGTTTTTCGGCGGTCTGATCGCCGGGGTGTTGTTGACCGCGATGATCTACTATCAGTTCGTCATACCATCGGACAACAAGCATGAAAAGACGGTGAAAAAGGTTAAATCGGCGTCGATCACCGCTGAAAAACCACGTTTCGACTTCTACACCATTCTTCCCGAGATGGAGGTCGAGGTCGCCGACGACGAGGTCGTGCCAGATTCTAAAGCCAAAGTGCGACGGTCCCGGATTGTAGCGAAGGAAAAGCCGGTATCCACGGTGCCGAGGGCGCGGCAAGAGCGGAAGCTCGTCGGTAACAAGCTGTATATGCTACAGGTTGCGTCATTTCGTCAGGTTCGGGACGCGGACAAGCTAAAGGCCAAGTTAGCATTGAAGGGAATAGAAACCCGCATCGAAAAAGTCAGCATCAATGACAGACAGACCTACCATCGCGTGCGTGTCGGTCCCTTTCGTGGCGAGCAACGGATGAAGCAGGTAAGATCGCGGCTGCGCAAGCTGGGATTGCGTAGCATCGTCATTCGCTTGAAAAAAGTGCCCAAATGACACACGGACAATCGAATCGCCATGGGCGACCAGGGAGATATCAAGACCCCTACTGGTACCTTGAACGCGATATCTTTAGCAGGATGTTGAAAAAAGTTCTTCCATGGACTTTTTCAACGATGGAAGCGGAAAATGCGATTTCCCGGTTCCTTCATTTTCCATGACTTGCCGTCATCGGAAATGACGGTACATCCCTGTACCGTACACAGGCCATTGAAAAATGCCATTTTTCAATGGCCTGTTAGATCGCCGAGTCAATAAAATGCGCGATTTTTCTGGCGAGGCACAAGTAGACCACGGGTCGCCTCTACAACGACGAGCAGCCGCGAAGAGCAGGTGCAATCCAGACACTGCTCGCATGGCGCATGATTCATGGAGGTACGATAAAATGATGAAAACCCGTTTTTGTTCCGTTTTTCTTACGCTATTGCTGTTGGGAACGTCGGCATCGTGGGCGTCGGAAGGCCAGAACCATTGGGGCTATAAAGGGGAGACTGGGCCGGAACACTGGGCCAAGCTCAGTCATGCATTTGCCAATTGCGCGCTGGGCAAGAACCAGTCGCCGATCGATATCACGGATACCATTGAGGCGGAGATGCCTCCGTTGGCGTTCTTCTACAAGACAGCCGCGCGCGATATCGTCAACACCGGTCACAGTATTCAGCTAGACTTTCCGAAAAATGCCGGTATCGTAGTCGATAATCAGACATTCGAACTGAAACAGGTGCATTTTCACAGCCCTTCCGAGAATACAATCGATGGCAGGCATTTTCCGATGGAGGCGCATTTCGTGCATGCCGATGAGAGAGGCAACCTGGCCGTCGTGGCGTTGCTGTTCGAGATCGGTGGAACCAATCCGGTGCTCGGCAAGCTATGGAGATTCATCCCTACTCATCGGGGAGAGGCCTTCGGTATCGCGGACAAATTGCCACCCAGCCGTCTGCTGCCGAAAGACAAGGATTACTATCGCTTCAACGGTTCTCTGACCACGCCACCTTGCACCGAAGGGGTCTATTGGTTCGTGCTCAAGCAACCGGTTACCGCCAGCAGGGAGCAGATCGAGCGTTTCTCTCGTGTCATGCGGCATCCCAACAACCGCCCGATTCAGCCGACCAACGCACGTCCGTTGCTGCGATGAAGATTCAGGTCAGCGAGCTGATGGAGCGTAGCAGTGTCGGTTTCGGCACCAGTGGCGCGCGTGGACTCGGCGAGGCGATGACCGATGGCGTTTGCCGTGGCTACACGCGGGCCTTTCTCGATCACCTGCGCGATACCGGTCGCTACACAGGCGGTAGCGTGGCGCTGGCCGGCGACCATCGGCCGAGCACGCCACGCATCATGCGGGCAGTCGCGGCGGCGATTCGCGATGCCGGTGGCGAGGTGATCAATTGCGGCGCCATCCCGACCCCGGCGCTGGCCTGTTACGGCATTCGCCAGCACATGCCGAGCATCATGGTCACTGGCAGTCATATCCCGGATGATCGCAATGGCATCAAATTCCATACCGCTGATGGTGAGATTCTGAAGGCGGATGAAGCCGGCATCGCCGCGCGCGAGATCGACATGCTGGAAGCCGTCGACATGGCCGATGGCCTGCCAGATGTCGACAGCGCGGCTGCCGATGCCTATGTCCGGCGCTATGTCGACTTCTTTCCACGAGACATGCTGGCCGGCTGGCGACTTGGGCTGTATGAGCACTCCAGCGTTGCTCGTGAGGTCTTTGCACGGATTCTCCAGGGCCTCGGCGCCGAGGTCGTCCGGCTCGGCTATTCCGAGCGCTTCATCCCGGTGGATACCGAGGCGATCCGCGACGAGGATATCCGTTTGGCCCGGAAATGGGCCGCCGAATGCCAGTTGCGGGCGATCATCTCCGCCGATGGCGATGGTGACCGCCCTCTGATCAGCACCGAAAGCGGAGAATGGCTGCGCGGCGACGTGGCTGGCATACTGTGCGCGCGGCAACTGGGCGCTCGCGCCGTGGTCACGCCGGTCAGCAGCAATACCGCGTTGGAGAAGAGCGGCGATTTCGATGAGATCCGGCGTACCCGTATCGGCTCGCCCTACGTGATCGAGGCGATGCGCGCGGCGCGCGCGGCCGGGTTCGCGCCGGTCGTCGGTTATGAAGCGAATGGCGGTTTTCTGATCGAAACCGATATCGAGCAACAGAGCCGGGTACTCCCGGCGCTGCCGACCCGAGACGCCATTATCGTACCGCTTGCGCTGTTGGCGATGGCGGGTGACAAGAATGTCAGCGTATCCGGGTTGCTGGATTCCCTGCCGCCCCGTCACACCGCCAGCGACCGCATCAAGGAGATGCCGACCGAGATCAGCCAATCGCGCATCGCCGAGCTGAAAACCGGTGGAAAAGTGGCTGTTTCCGCATGGCTTGGCGAGGAACTGGCTCCGGTTTCAAGCATCGATACCACCGATGGGCTGCGCCTGACATTGGCAAACGCCGAGATCGTCCATCTGCGGCCGTCAGGAAACGCGCCGGAACTGCGTTGTTATACCGAGGCGGACAGCCCATCCCGAGCCATCGAGCTGAACCGGCATTGCCTTGCCAGGATGGCCGATTGGCGAAAGTGAAGTGAGGCATTGCGATCGATGAGTCTATTGTTTGGCGGGCATTGCTAAGATAGCATGGTAATTTATCCTGTTGCTGGCTCAAGTAAGCTGGCGGACGGTCGCCTTCAGTCAGGTGTTCCCATCGAAGTCACGGAAACCCTGATGCTGAAACCCAAGGAGCAACGCCAGTACTATCGCATGCAGATCGAATGCCCGGCCAGTTTTCGCCTGGTTGGCGAGACCGATTTCGCTGGCGCCGTCGTGAAGAACCTCAGCAGTGACGGGATGCTGGTATGGATGGATCGCTGGGTCGCGCCGGGTTCCTCGATCCAGATGCATATCGAACCGGCATCGAGCATCACCCCGTCGCTGGATGCCCATGTGCGGGTTTTGCGTTGCGACCGACTGGATGTCGACGATCAAACCTATGCAGCGGCCTGCCGGATAGAACACATCTTCGATCCGGCGGGTTGACGCGCGTGAGCGTTGCTTGCTATTTGTCCGCGGGACCGCCGCGAATACTTCCTGTAGGCTTGGGCAACATCTCTCGGTTGTAATCTCCGCGTCGGTGTGTGGAAACGCGGCGCGTCCAGCGATATCCTCGCCGGATATGCGGGATTCCGCGTTCCCATCTTATCTTTACGGTTTTTTCGGGATTGCGCGTCGACTACCAGGACATGCGTCGAAAAAACCAGCTGTGCCCTCTCAATATCCACGACCCGGTTCGACGACGGTCAAAAGGATCGCTATAGTCTAGGCTATGGGTACACGAATCTTGGGTCAAATTGTCGAATTGATTGAGGAAAACCCGCATTCGGCAGCGGCATTGACCCTCTATGCATTGGTCAGCACGATGGAATACGATGGTGCTGGCTGCCTGTTCATGTTGAGCAAATTATCCGATCTGAGTCCGGAGCAGCGGCAACTCGCCTATCAACTGATGGAGCTGATGGTGGCTGGCGCGCCGAATGAAGATGGATGGAAGAAAGCGAAGGTAAAAATGGATACTGCGGTACGGCAAGGATGATCAACCATGAAATATAACATAACTTTTTATATATTCAATCATGCCAATAACAAATATACTTCAGAGCGATTCCCTATCCGATACCCAAAACGGGAACCCAGAGAGCGCCCAGCACGTCATCATCATCGACGATCAGGCAACTGGCCGTGTGGTGCTGGAACACATTATCCGCGATGTTTCTCCACTGGTGAGTTGCGAGAGCTACAGCGATCCACATAAAGCGCTCAAGGCCTGCGTCAGTCGCCGACCGGATCTGTTGATCACCGATTACAAAATGCCGCGGATGAACGGCATCGAGGTGATCCGCCATTTCCGCCAGCTTCCCGGTTGCGAGGAGATTCCGATCGTCGTCGTCAGCGTCGTTGGCGAGAAACGCGTGCGCTATGAGGCGCTGGAGGCCGGCGCCACGGATTTTCTCGCGAAACCCATCGACCCGAACGAGTGTCGCGCCCGCTGCCGCAATCTGTTGTTGTTGCACCACCATCAGAAGGCTGCGGCGAGTCGCGCCGATCTGCTTGAGATCCAGGTCGAGAAAGCGACCCGGCAGATTCGCCGACGAGAGCGCGAGACCTTGTTGTGTCTCGCCAAGGCAGGTGAGTTTCGCGATGCCGGTACCGGCAACCACATCTTTCGCATGGCCAAATACAGCGCCGAGATTGCCCAGTCCATGGGCCTGGGCGAAGCGCATTGCGAGGAGATCGAACGGGCCGCGCCGATGCACGATATTGGCAAGATCGGTATTCCCGACCACATCCTGCTGAAGCCCGACGGCCTGACGACCGAAGAAAATCGCATCATGCAGACGCATACGCTGATCGGTCACGATATCCTGATCAAGAGCCATTCGCCTTACCTGCAAACAGCGGCGCGCATCGCGCTCTCGCATCATGAACGCTTCGATGGCAGCGGCTATCCGCTGGGTCTGAGCGGCGAGGACATCGCCATCGAGGCGCGCATCGTTGCATTGGCCGATGCTTTCGACGCACTGACCTCGGCGAGACCGTACAAACGCCCCTGGGGGTTCACCGAGACCCTGGAATACATCGATCAGCAGTCTGGAAAGCACTTCGATCCGGCTTGCGTGGAGGCCTTGCTGAACTGCGCCGATACCATTGAACGCATCTATATGGCCCTGTCCGATTCCCCGGACGCGTTTCCGTCCTGACCCTCGGTTTATGTCCTATCTTCTCATCGCCGAGGACAATCCGACCGAGCAACTGATTCTGCAAGCCGTGTTGAACAAGGCCGGGTACAGCGTGTTTCTTGCCTCTGGCGGGCGCGAGGCGTTGGATCTCATGACTCAGCTGGCGTTCGATCTGGCCGTCATCGATATCCAGATGCCCGAATTGGACGGGCTGGAAGTCATGCGGCGTTTCCGTTCCTCGGATACCGCATATGCCGACAGCACGCCGCTTCTGGCGATCTCGGCGGATGATTCTCCAGTGGTGGAGGCGCGAGCCTTCGAGGCCGGCGCCAGCGCCTGGCTGGTGAAGCCGCTGGCCGCAGATGGATTGCGTGAAGTGGTTACCAACCTGCTTGCCGACGAGCTGCTTGCTACCGGCGCGATCCATGAGCGATCCGACAACCATCCGCGACGCACCTTGAACACCGCGCTGCTCGACCAACTCCGCGAGAATATCATCGACCAAGGATTCATCGCGATCTTGGCGGAACGCTTTCTCCGGGACACCGCCGAGAACATCGCGGCGCTGCGTGATGCCGGGGATGCACAGCGCTGGGAAGAACTGCGTGATCTGGCGCATGCGCTGCAAGGATCGGCCGGCAGTGTCGGCGCGGAACGGTTACAGGCCCAGGCGCGTCGTCTGTGCCGTGCCGATGATGTCGCGTTGCGAGCATGTACCAATGAGCTGATCGCAGAGATGGATGTAGAGCAGCGCCGCTCTACATCCATCTTGTTGAACTATATCGCTACGGCTAGCCTGCGGCCGAACCACGGGCAGTCGTCATGATGGCGGGGTGTTGTTTCCATCGGGAAAGATAGCGTGCGTGCGATAATGCCGGCGTTTGACCAAACATGGCGATATCGTGGATCCCCTGTCCTTTCAGTAGATTATCTGAGTCCGGCGGACTGTTAGCAGGCCGTTGAAAAATGGCATTTTTCAACGGCCTGTGTGCGGTACAGGGAGGTACCGCCATTTTCGATGACGGCAAGTCATTGAAAATGAAGGAGCCGGGAAATCGCATTTTTCGCTTCCGTCGTTGAAAAAGTCCATGGAAGGACTGTTTCAACATCCTGTTAGAATAGCCGCTGTTCCCCAGCTCCCGGCATTCTGATCATGAGCGATCGCATTCGCGAAATCCCCTACAACTATACCTCTTTCTCCGATCGCGAGATCGTCATTCGCTATCTCGGTAAGGACAATTGGAGGCTGATCGAGACACTGCGTGGCAGCCGCCGCACCGGACGCTCCGCGCGTGTGCTCTTCGAAGTGCTCGGCGATCTGTGGGTGGTTGAACGCAACCCCTATATTCAGGACGACTTGATCAACCACCCACGGCGACGCGATTCTCTGATCCAGGCGCTGAATCATCGCCTCGACCTGTTCGAGTCGAGATTGAACGACAATAGCGACGCGGCGCATCTGTTGAACGCCGCGCGCCAAGTCGTCGGCGATTTCTCCCAGACCCTGAGCGACTACCGCGCATTGCGCCACAAGGTGCGTCGCGCGCTGAGCGGCAAGACACGCAAGGACAACATCGATTTTGGCGGCTTGGCGCGCGTGTCGCACGCTACCGATGCGACCGACTGGCGCGTCGAGATGCCGTTCGTAGTGATCTCGCCGGATCGCGAGGCCGAGGTTGCGGCCATCGTCCAAGCGTGTATCGATTCCGGGCTTACGATCATCCCGCGCGGTGGCGGCACCGGCTACACCGGCTCCGCCGTGCCGCTGCACGCATACTCGGCTGTGGTCAACACCGAGAAGCTCGAAGACCTGTCGGCAGTTGAGATGCGTGCCCTGCCCGGCGTCGCGCGGCCGGTGGCGACGCTACGTTGTGGTGCTGGCGTGGTGACCAAGCGCGTGTCCGAGGCGGCCGAGCGCGAGGGCTTGGCGTTCGCGGTTGACCCCACCTCGCAGGATGCCTCGACCATTGGCGGCAACATCGCAATGAACGCCGGTGGTAAGAAGGCCGTGCTATGGGGCACCACCCTGGATAACCTTGCCAGTTGGCGCATGGTCACGCCGGGTGCCGAATGGCTGGAAGTCGAGCGCCTGGATCACAATCTTGGCAAGATCCATGATCAGCCGACGGTGCGTTTTCGCATCCGGCGCTATGCCAAGGACGGCGAGACACCGATCGGCGAGGTCAAAACCCTGGAGATGCCCGGCGACGCGTTCCGTAAGACCGGGCTCGGCAAGGATGTCACCGACAAGTTTCTCTCTGGGCTGCCCGGCGTGCAGAAGGAAGGCTGTGACGGTCTGATCACCTCGGCACGTTTCATCCTGCATCGCATGCCGGCGCGTGCGCGCACGGTCTGCATGGAGTTCTTCAGTCAGGATCTGGCCAGCGCGGTGCCGGCCATCGTCGAGACCATCGACTATGTCGACGACCTGGATGGCGTATCGATGCCCGGCCTGGAACACCTCGACGAACGCTATCTGCGTGCTGTCAACTACGCCACCAAGGCAGCGCGTCGCGAGCGCCCAAAGATGGTGTTGATCGCGGATCTGGTCAGCGACGAGGAAGAAACGCTGGACACCGCCGCCCAGCGAGTCGTCGAACTCGCCGCAGCGCGTGGCGGCGAGGGTTTCATCGCCAGCAGCCCAGAGGCCCGTCGGCAGTTCTGGCTCGATCGGGCGCGAACAGCGGCGATCTCCGCGCATACCAACGCCTTCAAGATAAACGAGGATGTGGTGATCCCATTGTCCAGGCTGGCCGACTACAGCCAGGGCATCGAACGCATCAATATCGAGCAGTCCATCGGTAACAAACTGCTCATCATGCGCGCCTTCGACGACTTCCTCGACTGCGACCTGGAAGCGCTGTGCCGTTGCGAGGATGCGGGTCAATCGGAAGAAAACCGCGCCATCATGCAAGCCAAGCGCGAAGCCGCCAAGCAGGCACTGGATACGGCCATCTCGCGCTGGCGGAAGGTACTGGCGCATCTCGACGAGCCGGCTGTCGAGCACGGTGAACTGCTGCGCGAACGCGAACGCGAATGCATCCGTTCCGGCGACACCTTGCTCGACATGCTATTGCGCCGCGATCTGCGTCACAGCTTTCGCAAGGAGATCGCCGCGCGGTTGGCGGAATTCTTCAGCGGTCAGGAACTGACGCCGATCCGCGAGCGTTTTGACCAGATTCACCACGAACTGCGCGCCGAACGCCTGTTCGTCGCCCTGCACATGCATGCCGGCGACGGCAATGTGCATACCAATATCCCAGTGCATTCGCACAATTATCGCATGCTGCAAGAGGCCGAGCGCATCGTCGACCGGGTCATGGCGCTGGCGCGCGAACTCGGCGGTGTGATCTCCGGCGAGCACGGCATCGGCCTGACCAAGATCCAGTACCTGGAAGACAGTAAGTTGAACGATTTCGTCACCTACAAGGAAAAGGTTGACCCGCAAGGTCATTTCAACCGAGGCAAGCTGCTGCCCGGTTCCGGGCTGGACAACGCCTACACCCCGTCGTTGCGGCTGGTGCAGCAAGAGGCCATTCTGCTTGAACAGAGCGAACTGGGCGAACTCAACAACGATATTCGCCATTGCCTGCGCTGCGGCAAATGCAAGCCGGTGTGCATGACCCATGTGCCGCGTGCCAACCTGTTGTATTCACCGCGCAACAAGATCCTCGCCACCGGTCTGATCATCGAGGCGTTTCTGTACGAGGAACAGACTCGCCGCAGTCTGTCGCGCCAGCATTTCGACGAACTGAATGATGTCGCCGACCACTGTACCGTGTGCCACAAATGTCTGAATCCCTGTCCGGTGAACATCGACTTCGGCGATGTCACCGTGCGCATGCGCAAGATACTCACCCAGCGCGGCGAAAAACGCTTCAGCCCCGGCGCCTGGGCGGCGATGCTGTTCCTGAATGCCAAGCGGCCGCGGACCATCAAGGTACTCCAGAAGGCCATGCTCGACTGGGGCTTCAAAGGAATCGCCCTGGGCCACGCAGTGATTGCCAAGACCAGGCTGTTCGGCAAGCCGGACGAACCCCCGGCGGCGACCAGCGGTCGGCCCGGTGTAGCCGATACCCTCGTCGAATTGGTACGCCGTCCAGTACGTGTCGCCCTGCCGAAACGCAACTATCGCAGCGCGCTCGGACTGGAGGACGACAGCCATGTACCGGTCATCCTTGATCCCGAGGTGAATGCCGAGGAAGCCGAAAGCGTCTTCTACTTCCCGGGATGCGGCTCCGAGCGGCTATTCTCAGATGTCGGCCTGGCGACCATCGCGATGCTTTGGGAGAGCGGCGCCAGAACGATTCTGCCGCCCGGCTACCTGTGCTGTGGCTACCCGCAGACCGCCGCCGGCCAGCACGCCACCGGGCAGCGCATCACCACCGAGAACCGCGTGCTGTTCCATCGCATCGCCAACACCTTGAACTACCTGGATATCGACACCGTCATCGTCTCCTGCGGCACCTGCATGGACCAGTTGTTGAAATACCAGTTCGACGAGATCTTCCCTGGTTGCCGCCTGTTGGACATCCATGAATACCTGTTGGAAAAGGGCATGCATTTGTCCGGCAACGGTAAAACCGAATACCTGTATCACGACCCCTGCCACACCCCGATCAAGCAATACGACCCGTTGCGGGTTGCCCGCGAACTGACCGGCAAGGCCGTGATGCTATCCGACCGTTGCTGTGGCGAAGCCGGCACCTTGGGCACCGCGCGACCGGACATCGCCAACCAACTGCGTTATCGCAAGGTTGAGGAGTTGCGCCAGGGCATCAGCGGGTTCACCGGCGGGCGGGAAGCGCGCGACGGTGCGGTGAAGATACTCACCACCTGCCCCGCCTGCCAGCAGGGTCTCGCGCGCTACGCCGACGAAACCGGACTCGATACCGACTACATCGTCGTCGAGATGATGCAACAACGCTTTGGCCGCGACTGGCAGAAGCCATTCATCGATCGGATTCGTCAGGGCGGAGTGGAAAAAGTGCTGTTATAACAAAAACATGGTATTTTCCATCGATGGCGCCCGGGTAGGAGAAAAATAATCTGACGAGATGTTGAAAAAGTCCCGTCAAGTTCTGTTGCCTCTGCAATGTTGGAAACAACATCCCGTCCGCGGCATGAAGGTTGGCCGTGGATGTCGACGCCAAGCCGGCAGGGAGGTCTGCATGGCGTTCCAGGAGATGAGTAGCGGGCAACCAGGGATACTTTCGCGGTAAAGCCACAGCGCGGTTGGTTCAACAACAACTGAATAACCTGAACACTCAATTTTGGAGAAAACGTATGGCAAAACTTTCAGAAATCGAAGGCATCGGCGAGACCTATCAGGCCAAGTTGCAAGAAGCGGGTATCAAATCGATCGAAGCCCTGCTCGACAAGGGTAGCGAGAAGAAAGCGCGCAAGGAACTTGCCGAGAAAACCGGCATCAGCGAAAAGCTCGTGCTGAACTGGGTGAACCGCGCCGACCTCGCCCGCGTCAAGGGCGTCAGCACCCAGTATGCCGACCTGCTCGAAAGTGCCGGTGTGGACACCGTGCCAGAACTTGCGCAGCGCCGGCCCGACAACCTGCACAAGAAGATGCTGGAGGTCAATGAAGAGAAAAAACTGGTCCGGCGTCCGCCCTCGGCATCCGAGGTCGAGAAATGGGTCGCTCAGGCCAAAGAGCTGCCGCGAAAAGTAAATTATTGAGGCATGGCCATGGCCAGTCGAGCGGCGGAACCATCGCATGCTCCCTAACAGGATGTTGAAAAAGTCCTTCCATGGACTTTTTCAACGATGGAAGCGGAAAATATGATTTCCCGATTCCTCCCTGTACCGCACACAAGCCGTTGAAAAATTCCATTTTTCAACGGCCTGCTAACAAGCGCATTTCCCGCCTTGATCTTGCATATTTCAGCGGCGGTCCGCGTGGTGACTTGTCACGAAACTTCTTGACAAGGCCGGGGTGGTTTGATCAATGCGTGTTGACATGATTAGAATATCATAATATTCTTATCTCATGTTCTTGAACAGGTAGGGAGAAAGACGATGAAAAAATACATACTCTTGGCACTGTTGCTTGCCGGTGTGGCCGGCGTCGCCAACGCATCCGAGGAAGATGGACTCTACAATCTCGATGCCCGGCAAACCCAACCCGGGGAATCGGGCAATGTGTCGGCTGATCAGACCGATTACACGGCGTACGACGAGCTGTCCGATGATACGGCGCGCACTGCCGTAACGGAAGTGGCGCCGACACCGAGTCGTGACGACATGGAGGCAGTGGTACCGGGCGCCAATTGGCCCGAAGGCACCTGATGCAGGATGTGTTGTTGATGTGGAAGTCACCTTATCGATTGCTTGTGATCCATCCATGGGCGCGCCGGGGATAGCTACCTGTAGGCTTGGCTTCGGTATCTGCGGCCAAGCCACGGGCGGCAACTTTCATGATATAGCCACGCGCGGCCAGGCCGTGGAATGATCGTACGCGTACCGAGTTTCTGCTCGTCGTGGCTCCCACGAGTTTCTCGCGTCTTGGTGGGTACGAAAAAGCCCCGCTTCCGAGAGGAAGGCGGGGCTTTATTTTGCGTGAAATCCTCGAAACGTCCGGTTTAAATCGCCTTGGAAAAGCGTCCCTTGCTTTTTTCCGGATCCAGATAGCGATCGAACACCATGCAGATATTACGAATCAGTAGTCGCCCCGGCGGCAGTACCTCGATATGATCGGTCCCGATGCGCACCAGCCCGTCGGTCTGCATTGGCTGAAGGCGCTTTATCTCCTCAGTGAAGAAGCGCGAAAAATCGATGTTCCAGCGTTTTTCCAACGCGGTGGTGTCCAGCGTGAAATGACAAATCAGGCTGTTGATGATCTCGCGGCGCAGTTTGTCGTCCGGTTCCAGTTCGTAACCACGATAGATCGGCAGGTGACCGCTGTCGATGGCTGAGGTGTAGTCGTCCATTTTGCGGTGGTTCTGCATATAATTGCCGCGCACCTTGCCGATACTGGTCATGCCCATGCCGATCAGGTCACAGTCGGCGCGCGTGGAATAGCCCTGGAAGTTACGGTGTAATTCGCCGTTGCGTTGCGCCCTGGCCAGTTCGTCATCGGGCTTGGCGAAGTGATCCATGCCGATATAGACATAGCCCGCGCTGCCCAGTTTTTCGAAACACATTTCCAGAATCGCGAGTTTCTCGGATGGTGATGGCAGCGCCAGCGGATCGATCTGGCGCTGCGGCTTGAACAGATGGGGTAGATGAGCGTAGTTGAATATCGACAGGCGGTCGGGTCCGGCATCAATGATGGTGTCTACGGTTTTGGCGAAACTCTCCAGGTGTTGTTTCGGCAGACCATAGATCAGGTCCATGCTGACCGAGCGGTAGTCGTTGTCGCGGGCGGCCTGCAATACCTCCATGGTGATGGCCATCGGTTGTATCCGGTTGACCGCTTTTTGTACATCGGGGTCGATGTCCTGTACGCCGAGGCTGATACGGTTAAAGCCGAGATCACGTAGAAAACGGATACCGTCGGCGTTGATTTCACGTGGATCCAGCTCGATCGAGTACTCCCCTTCATCGTCTTCGCGCAGGTTGAAGA
>JALSSX010000005.1 GCA_026984055.1 Sedimenticola sp.
ATCGGACTGCCGGTCTCGCTTGCGTTGATCATGTTCAGCATGGGGTTGACGCTACGTGTCGAGGATTTTCGGCGTGTGTTGCGGTGTCCCCGGGCGTTCTCGGTGGGTTTGTCTGCTCAGTTGTTGTTGGTGCCGTCGATCGCGCTGACGGTTGTCTGGCTGTTTTCGTTGCCGCCGTTGTTGGCGGTGGGCTTGTTGGTGTTGAGTTTCAGCCCAGGTGGCACGACGAGTAATCTGTTCTCTTATCTGGCGCGCGGCGATGTGGCCTTGTCGGTGGCGTTGACTGCGGTGGCCAGCTTTATCACGCCGTTCTCGATTCCGTTGTTGACCGAATGGGCATTGCGCGCGCAACTCGGCGAGGGGCGCGAGATCGTGATGCCATCGGGCATGACGATGGGGCGCTTGCTGCTAGTCGGGCTGTTGCCGGTGGCGGTCGGCATGCTCTGGCGCGGCTTGAGGCCGTTGTTGGCCGATCGCGCGCAGTTGTTCGTGCATCGGCTGTCGGTGCTGTTGTTCTCTACGGTGATCGTCGCGATCATTGCCCAGCAATGGGAACGCCTGCCGGATTTTCTCGCGCGGGTCGGCGGCGCCAGCTTGGTGATGATTCTGTTGGCGATGGCTGCTGGCTGGCTGATCGCGCGCGCTGCCGGGCTGGAACACGGCCAGATCAAGACCGTTGCAATCGAGGTTGGCATGCAGAATGGCGCTGATCGTCACGCAGGGCGTGCTGCACAATGGCGAGATGTCGATCGTGCCGGTGATCTACGGGCTGTTGATGTTGATTCCAGTGCTGCTGCTGGTGGGGTGGAGTCGTCGTGAAATCGCTTGAACGCTACAGTCTGTGGATTGCCTTGCGACCGTTCTCGCTGGTGGTCGCGCTGATCAGTTGTGCATTGGGGGTTCTGATTGCTTGGCAAGATGGTTATCAGGATGTGCTGGTGGCGCTGTTGGTGGTCGGCGGCGGCGTGTTGGCTCAGGCTGGCATCAATCTGATCAATGATATCGAGGATGTCGCTGGTCTGGCGGATCATCCCGAGCGCACCGGGGTGCTGGCGATGATCCGGCGTAATCAGTGGGTCGGCATCGTTTGTTTCGCCGGCGCCGCGCTGATCGCGCTGTATCTGATTTGGCTGCGCGGTCAGGCGCTATTCTGGGTGGTGCTGTTCTCCGGCATCGCGGCGCTTAGCTACAACATGGGGCCATTCAGCTTCAAGCATCGCGGTCTGGCGCTGATTCAGGTGTTCGTCTTGATGGGTGTGGTGATGGTGCAGGGCTCTTATCTGGTGATGAGCGGCCATTTTTCGATGCTGGCGTTGTTGCATTCCCTGCCGGTGAGCCTGCTGGTGTCGCTATTGTTGTTGAGCAATGAGCTGCGCGACTGGGAGAGTGACAGGCGTAACGGTATCGGTACCTTGGCGGTGCGTATCGGCTATCGCAATAGCGTGCGGTTGTATTGGCTGCTGATTCTCGGCGCTTATCTGCTGGCGCTGGTTATTGCGTTCAGCGGCCAACTGCATCAGGTGTTGTGGCTGTTGCTGCCGTTGCCGTTGCTGGTGCCGATCCAGGGCTATCTTCACGCAGCGCGCCGCCCCCGCTTGACGCCGCTCACGGGTCGTTTCTTCTTTCTTTTCGGCCTGGGCTACCTGCTTGCGTTGGGCGCGGGTTGAGCCTTCAACTGGCCTCCATCAGACTATGGCGCTTGATCATGCGGTAGACGCTGCGTTCGCTGATGCCAAGCACTTCGGCGACCTTGGAACGGCGCCCCGAGAATTTCTTCAGTTGTATCGCGAGGTATTCGGCTTCCAGTTCCTCCAGGGTCGGGTCGTGATCGAAGCCGAGGCTGAGGTGGTGTTCCTGGGTGGCGATGTTCTGGCGGAACACTAAGTGTTCCTCGCGTATCGTGGAACGCTTGCCGGACAGGATGATCGCGCGCTCGACGATGTTCTTCAGCTCGCGGATGTTGCCGGGCCAGTCGTAGGCGACCATCTTGCGCAGTGCGGCCGGGGCGAACTGCTTGTTCACTCGGCATGAGAAGCTGTGGTTTTGCAGGAAGTATTCGCTGAGTAGCGGGATGTCTTCGCGACGCTCGCGTAGGGGTGGGGCGACGATGTTGAAGGCGCTGAGCCGGTAGTAGAGGTCGGCGCGGAACTCGTCATCGGCGATCATCGCTTCCAGGTCGCGGTTGGTGGCGGCGACGATGCGCACCTTGGCGCTGAGATCCTTGGTGCCGCCCAGGCGGCGGAAATGGCCGGTTTCCAGTACGCGCAGTAGTTTGGCTTGGATGGATGGGCTGATCTCGCCGATCTCGTCGAGAAACAGGGTGCCGCCGTCGACGCCCTCGATCAGGCCTTTCTTTTGCTGGTTGGCGCCGGTGAAGGCGCCGCGCTCATGGCCGAAGAGTTCGGATTCGAATAGGTTTTCCTGTAGTGAGCAACAGTCCACCGCAACGAAGTTGCGTTTCGCGCGGTCGCTGGCGTCATGGATGGCGCGCGCCACGAGCTCCTTGCCTGAGCCGCTTTCTCCTTGGATTAGCACGGTGATGTCGTTCGGCGCGACGGCGTCGATGGTCTCCCGGAGCTGTTGCATGCAAGCGCTGTTGCCGAGCAGGTTGGCTTTCTTGCCTTGTTGTGCTTGTAGTTGGCGCTTGCAGAACTGATGTTCGCGGCGCAGGTTGGCGTTTTCCAGCACGCGTTCCACTGTCAGGGTCAGCTCTTCCAGGCTCAGCGGCTTCAACAGATAGTCTGAGGCGCCGGCCTTGATCGCATCGACCGCGCTGCGTACCGAGCCGAAGGCGGTCAGGACGATAGCCGGATAGTTGTCGGCCAGTTCCTCAAGGTGATCGAGGCTGTTGCCATCGGGCAGGCGCACGTCCATGACGATCAGGGCGGGTTCATGCTTGCTCAGCCATTCGTGGGCCGCGCGCCAACTGTCGGCACCAATGGTCTCGTAGCCCTGATTGGCGATATGCCCGACGATCAGGCCCCGCAGTACGACATCGTCTTCGATGACTAGAATCTGTTTGCTCATGTTAGGCTCTCCTCTCCGCTGTTGCCGGCATTCGGTAGCGTGATGATGAAGCGAGCGCCTTCGCCGGGGGTGCTGTCGACCCGGATGGCGCCATTGTGATTTTCGATGATGGTGTGTGATATCGACAGCCCGAGGCCGGTGCCATGCGACTGGTCGGCGCGCTTGCTGAAGAAGGGGTCGAAGATATGTTCCTGATCTTCGCTGGAGATACCCACGCCGGTGTCGCCGAAGGTGATCGTCACCTTGCCGTCCCGTTGCTCGGCGCGGATATGCAGGGTGCCGCCATCGGGCATCGCGTGAAAGGCGTTCTGCGCGAGGTTCAGCGTTACCATGCGCAGCTCGCTATCGATGCCCAACACGCGGGGCGGTTCGTCCGGGTAGTTCTCCTGGATGCGGATGTCGCGCGCTTCGGCGTCCCAGCGTAGCAGGCTGATGGTATCCGACAATACCTCGCGCACATCGACCAGGGTCTTCTCGTTCTCCGGCAGCATACCGAGACGCAGCAGCCGCTCGGTGACCTTGATGCATTTGTCGATCTCGCCATCCACCAGGCCGAGATAGTCATGCACCGTGTCCGGGCAACCCTCGCTCTGTTCCATCATCTGGGTCGCGCCATCCAGCGCCAGGCGTATCGAGGCCAGCGGGTTGTGAATCTCGTGGGCGACACCGGTGGCCAACTTGCCAAGTTCGGAAAGTCGTTGCTCCTGGGAATACTTGACCTCCTGGCCCAGGTCGCGAATCGACTCGACGATCAGTTGGCGGGTCTCGCCACCAATCACCGCCCGCATCGGCGCGGCGTAGATCTCGACATCTAGTGTCTGGCCATCGGTGCGTTGATGATGGTGCAGTACCTTCAAGGGTTGTCCGGTCTTGCGGATCTCATGCACCGGGCAGGTCAGCAGTGTCGGCGGGCAGGGCGTGTCGCGATCATGCGCCATTTGGTGACAACTCAGGCCAACCCCGGTGGTGCCGTCCAACGCAAGTTGTTCCCGATAACTGCGATTCGTCGCGACGAGTCGGAAATGGTCGTCGATGATGCACACGCCATCCGGGATGGCATCCAATAGGGCTTGCATGAACTGCTGCTGATCCTCTAGCGCCTGAATCTTGATTTGCAGATTTTTGGCCATGAAGTTGAAGGCATCAGCGAGTTGCGCGAGCTCGTCCCGGCCTTCCATGGGAACCCGGCTGGACAGGTCGCCCCGGGTCAGCGCGGTACTGGCGTCGACAAGACGATCGACCGGCCGGGCGATGAAACGCCGGATGAACCACCAGCCACCGATCAGGTTGACGAGAACGATGATCGCGCCGGCCCCCATCAGCATCAGGGTCGTGCGGCGTACCTTGCTGACCAATGGCGCGGCGTCGTAGTCCACGTACAGAATGCCGTTCACTGGGCGTGATTTGATCGGGCCATGACATTTCGTGCAGGGGAAGTGGTTGTGTACCGGGTTGATACTGCGCAGTATCTCGCCGTGTTTTTCATCCTCCAGCAGCCGGGTTTCCGGTTTCAGTCCAGAAAAGGGAGTATTCAACTCCTCGCCGACCTGCCCGGGATCACTGGAGAAACGGATCTGGCCATCTGGGTTGGTGATGAATACCGACACGATGCCGTCCTGTTGGCCGAGCTTCAATACCATCTCGCGCAGGCCCGGTAGGTCGCGCTTAAGCATTGCGTTTTCCAGCGAGGTCTGAAGCAGGTGATTGACCTGCGCGGCGGTGTGCGCCCGTTCGCTGGTCAGTTCGGCGTGATACAACGGAATGTACAGCAGTAGAAAGATCAGCGAGCTGATCAGCAGTCCCGCCGCCGTGCCGAGCAGAAACTTACGGTTCAGGCTCGTCGATATCCAGTTTCTGAAGACGCGCAAGGCCGTCATCACAAAACCTCCCCGGTGCTGTCGTGTGACAGTGGCTTTCATTTTATAGCCCACCGTCGACAATTATTCTGACAAATTGTCAGGTGATTACGCATTCTGGGCGTCATGTCCGTGCCGGTATCCTCGTCAACTTCCATGAGGCATGAAAAAAGCAATGATAATCAGTTGGATAGATAAGGTGGCGCGACTTTTGCTTTTTATCGTTTTATCTAGGTTAAAAGTTCATCAAGGCGGCGGAATCGGGCGGAAAATGCCGCGCCGGGCCATCGATACTTGTTTGAATCGGCAACAATAATCCCGATGAGGAGCAATGCATATGCACATACATATTTCGGCCATGGGGGCCAAGGCGGGTGGATTCTTGGTTCGAGTGGGACTGCTTGGCATGCTGCTGTCGCCCGTTCCGGTAATGTCTGCGGATACCGCTTTGGCGGACAGCCTGGCGGATTCCCTGGAAGCGCAAGGCTGGCGGGCGACGAAGGATGACGAAGGCAACACCATCTACACCCGCGAGAAGCCCTCGGCGGATAACGCGAAAGCGGGCGGCAACGAGGCCCTGAAGCAGGCCCTGGAGGCCAAGGGCTGGAAGGTCGAATGGGACGCGGACAACAACATGATCCTGCGACCGCCGGCAAACGCCGCAACGAACGACGCGGAACCCGCGACGAGCGCATCCGGGCCGGAAGCGGCGCCTGAGTCCAACGACACCGCGCTGGCGGACAGCTTGGCGGATTCCCTGGAAGCGCAAGGCTGGCGGGCGACGAAGGATGACGAAGGCAACACCATCTACACCCGCGAGAAGCCCTCGGTGGATAACGCGAAAGCGGGCGGCAACGAGGCCCTGAAGCAGGCCCTGGAGGCCAAGGGCTGGAAGGTC
>JALSSX010000006.1 GCA_026984055.1 Sedimenticola sp.
GGTCACTGGCTTTGGCATGCCCGGCCAGGTTCGACTGGGCGAGGATGTGCACCAAGCTGCCACCACGCTGCGCAAGCGCTGGACGCGTTTCAAGCAGAAGCTCAGCGAAAGAATGGGACCGGACGCCAACATGCCGCGACTGGAGTGGGCCTCGGCATTCATCATCGGCAACCATGGCCAACTCGATGCCGCGCTCGACCATCTGATTCAATCACTACGCGGCCAGTTCACCGCGCAGAGCATGGCGCTGCACGACCTGAATCGCGGGCTGGTGGTAGCGGTCATCCTGCTGACGACGGCAATCACGCTGTGGCTGTTGTACACCGTGATCCACCCGCTCAGCCGCACCGCGACCGAGATGCACCGAATTGCCCAGGGCGAGTTCGGCAAGCAGTTGTCCATCCCACGTCAGGGCGAACTGCGTGAACTGGCGGTGCAATTCAACGCCCTGTCGACGCGACTGGATACCCTGTTCCACATCATTGGACAGTTGCAGAAAGGCAGCGACATTGAGGAAACCCTGAGCGCTCTGGCCGATGAGCTACCTGCCTTGCTGCCAATGGACTGGCTCGGCATCCTGTTCGTCACCGCCGACGAAACCACCGCCAAGCTGGAACACGCCTTTACCCGCGACCGTCGGGGCAAACCGCGTGCCGAGCGCTTGATCCGCACCCATTTCCGCTACCGGGGTACCCTGTTGGAAAGCGCGCTGGCAGAGAACCGCATCGTGCATATCTCGCCACTGGAAGATATCGCTGGCAGGCATCCGGAGTATGAATTCCTACATCATCTGTTCCAGCAGCGAATGCGTGACGCGGTCTTTCTTCCGCTGAATACCGAGGCCGGCATCGACGCCGGTATTCTCGTCATCGCGACGCGGACGGCGGGCAGCTATTGTGGCGACCATCTGCAACTGCTGCACAATCTCCGCCATCTGATCAGCCATGGCTTCGGCAAGACGCTGAAGCTCGCGCAACAGTCCCACCTCGCCTCGGTCGGCAGCTTTGCCAGCGGAATCGCGCACGAACTGCGCAATCCGCTGGCGACAATTCGCCTGGCGATAGATTATCTCGGCAAGGTCGATCTCGCGCCGAACGCGTCGCGCCGGCTCGCGCTGGCAAACGCCGAGACCAATCGCATGAGTCGTCTGCTGGAAGACATTCTGTTGTATTCCAAACCCTTGCGCCTGGATCTGAAACCGCTGGATATTTCTCGCTTCGCCCAGGCGTTTCTATCTACCAACGACGCCTTGTTGCGAGATAAACACTTGAAAAGCACCTGGCATGCGAGCAGCGGAGCCGCCACCAGCCTCATCGCGGCCGACAGCGATCGCCTCACACAGGTATTGCTGAATCTGTTGCAGAACGCGATCCAGGCCGCGCCGGAGGGATCGGTGATCCGCTGGGAGCTACAGGCACGGGAGGACAGCGGCGTGATGATACTGAGCGTGGCCAACCGGGGCGAGCCGATCCCCGCCGAGTTGCTGGACAGCATCACCCAACCGTTCGTCACCACCCGCGCGGAAGGCACCGGACTGGGGTTGAGCATCGTCAAGCGGCTGATCGAGGCGCACGGCGGAGACACCCGCATAACATCGGACAGGCGCTCCGGCACAAGGGTCAGCCTGGTGTTACCGCTGATTCCGGACGCCACGGCCGATTATTGACACTGGCCCGGCAATAGTCATTGCCGGAGTCATGACGGAGCGGCTGTCAGGCAGCTGTCACCTTCGTCTTCGCGGTATAGTCCTTCACTGCCGCCTTGATGGCATCCTCGGCGAGCACGGAGCAATGCACCTTCACCGGTGGCAGGGCCAGTTCCTCGGCAATGTCGGTGTTCTTGATCTCCATCGCCTCATCCAGGGTCTTGCCCTTGACCCATTCGGTCAGCAGGCTGCTGGAGGCGATCGCGCTGCCGCAGCCGTAGGTCTTGAATTTGGCGTCTTCGATGACACCGTTGGCGCCTACCTGGATCTGTAGCCGCATGACATCGCCACACGCCGGCGCGCCGACCATGCCGGTGCCGATGTTGTCGGCGTCTTTGTCGAGGACGCCGACGTTGCGTGGGTTTTCGTAGTGGTCGAGTACTTTGTCGCTGTAGGCCATGGTGTTGTCCTCGTTACGTTGTCGGTTGTCTGTCTCGTCGTCTGTTGTTTGGCGGTCGCCCGGGTGGGCTTGCGCCCGCCGGCCGCCGCTGGGTTCCTGGACCGCTCAGTGCGCGGCCCATTCAATGCTTTTGAGGTCGATGCCTTCCTTGTACATGTCCCATAGCGGGCTGAGTTCGCGCAGGCGCTGGACTTGTTGGCGCACTTCTTCGATGACGTGCTCGATCTCGGCTTCGGTGGTGAACCGCCC
Source organism: Sedimenticola sp. (assembly GCA_026984055.1). GTDB lineage: Bacteria > Pseudomonadota > Gammaproteobacteria > Chromatiales > Chromatiaceae > JALSSX01. The sequence continues at coordinate 2,355 of JALSSX010000006.1, forward strand.
AAGGGTGAAGCGGATGGAGCTGTGCGCAAGTTCGTCGTCGCGTCCGAGGGCGCGCAGCACGTAGCTGGGTTCGAGGCTGGCGGAGGTGCATGCGGAGCCGGAGCTGACGGCGAGGTCTTTCAGCGCCATAATGAGGCTTTCGCCTTCAACATAGTTGAAGCTGACGTTGAGGTTGCCGGCGATGCGTTGCTCGGGGTCGCCGTTGAGGTAGACTTCTTCCATGTCTTTGAGGCCGTCCCACAGGCGGTTGCGCAGGGTGAGCAGGCGTTCGTTGTCGCTGGCCATTTCGGCCTTGGCGAGGCGGAAGGCTTCTCCCATGCCGACGATCTGGTGGGTGGCGAGGGTGCCGGAGCGCAGGCCGCGCTCGTGGCCACCGCCGTGCATCTGGGCTTCGAGCCTGACGCGGGGCTTGCGCTGGACGTAGAGGGCTCCCATGCCTTTGGGTCCGTAGATTTTGTGCGCGGAGAAGCTCATCAGGTCGACATCGAGGGCGCTGAGGTCGATGGGTACCTTGCCGGCGCTCTGGGCGGCATCAACGTGGAACAGGATTTTGCGCTCACGGGTGAGTTCGCCGATGGCGGCGATGTCCTGGATGACGCCGATTTCGTTGTTGACGTGCATCACGGAGACGAGGATGGTGTCGTCCCTGAGCGCGGCCTTGAGTCTGTCGTGGTCGAGCAGCCCGTTTTCCTGAACGTCAAGGTAGCTGACTTCGAAGCCTTCGCGTTCGAGCTGCCGACAGGTGTCGAGCACGGCTTTGTGCTCGGTCTTGACGGTGACGATGTGCTTGCCTTTCTTCCGATGGAAGTGGGCGGCGCCTTTCAGGGCGAGGTTGTCGGATTCGGTGGCCCCGGAGGTGAAGATGATTTCCTTGGGGTTGGCGTTGACCAGCTCGGCAATGTTGGCGCGCGCCTCCTCGACGGCTTCCTCGGCCGCCCAGCCATAGGGGTGGGAGCGCGACGCGGGGTTGCCGAAGCGACCGTCCGGCGTCAGGTAACCGCACATCTTTTCGGCCACGCGCGGGTCCACCGGGGTGGTCGCGGAGTAGTCGAGGTAGATCGGGAATCTGATGTTGCTGTCTGCTGTCTGGGTCATCCGAAGCGCTCCGAAAAGATACTAATTATTGGCGACCGGATCGGCCGCGATGCCGTCCTGGCGGGCGGCAATGGACATCACGCCGCGTCTGTCCATCAATGTCTGTAAGCTGATGTCGCTCAGGTAGTTTTCTATCTGCTGGCCGAGATCGTGCCAGAGTTCATGGGTGAGGCACGGTAGGTTGCCCTGACAGTTGTGCTCGCCGCCACAGCGCGTGGTGTCGACCTTCTCGTCGACCGCCGCGATCACGTCGGCGACATAGATATCCGCCGCCTTGTGTCCCAGGCTGTAACCACCGCCCGGCCCACGCACGCTGGTGACCAGATCCTGCTTGCGCAGGCGGGAAAAAAGCTGTTCGAGATAAGAGAGCGAGATTCCCTGGCGCCGGGCAATATCGGCCAGGGCGATGGGCTGACCGCCATCGTGAATGGCCAGATCGAGCATCGCGGTAACGGCGTAACGTCCTTTCGTTGTCAGTTTCACAGTCGTGCAACCCGTCTCTTTCAGGCCGCGAACTATACATTACTGAGTAATTTAGTCAACTATTGAACTCAAGGGGTTTTAGTATCCTGTTGATCCATATCAAGAGGACTCGTATCTTCCTGTAATTTATTGATTTCCTCCGCCGTGGAAACAATCTCACAGGCGTTCAGGCCAGCATCGGGAGCGGCCTCCATATCGGCGATCATGTCGTCCGCGCCCATCGCCTTCAACGCCTTGCACATCGCGACCATCTTGATATCCATCAGATGGATATGGTCCAGCATGCAGTTGATCGCGTGCGCGACCGGATCGGGCGCATCGCGACTCACGCCATAGGCATCGAAGCCCAGCTTGCGCGCGGTCCTGTCGCGCCGCTCCTGGTGGGCGGAACGATTGCGCTCGATCAGCCGTCCCGGCACGCCAACTGCCGTCATCCCGGGAGGAACCGCCTTCACGACAACGGAATTGGAACCGATGCGCGCGCCCTCGCCGATGGTGATCGGCCCCAGCACCTTCGCCCCGGCGCCGACGACGACGTTGTTTTCCAGCGTGGGGTGGCGCTTGCCCTTCTCCCACGAGGTACCGCCCAGGGTGACGCCATGGTAAAGAGTGCAATCGTCGCCGACGATCGCGGTCTCGCCGATCACCACGCCCATGCCGTGATCGATGAAGAAACGCCGCCCGAGCCGCGCGCCGGGATGGATCTCTATACCGGTCAGCCAGCGTGCGACATGCGATACCAGCCGCGCCAGCCAGCGGAACCCCGAATGCCACAGGCCATGCGCCAACCGATGTAGAATGATCGCGTGGATACCAGGATAGGTGGTCAGCACCTCGAAGGCGTTGCGCGCCGCCGGATCGCGATCGAATACACAATGGATGTCTTCGCGGATCTGCTCGAACATAGCTGTCGTTCTGAATAACCGAGTGAAACGCTCATTCTAACAAATCCGGCGGCATGCCATCCTCGCCGGATGTCCTGTCAGTCGAAACGCCGCTGCTTGCGACCCTGTGCCGCGCTGAGCACGCCACGCAGTATCTGTATCTCATCCGGATCCATACGCGCTCGGTGAAACAGGCGACGCAAGCGGCGGAAAAGTTTTTCCGACTGCCGTGGATCGGAAAAACCGATGTCGCCAAGCGCCTCTTTCAGATGGGCATAGAAGCGTTCCATGGTCGCCATGTCCACGACCTCCTGCCCCGGCATTTCTTGCGCGCGCCGTGTCTCGTCCACCGCGACATACAGCTCATAGGCGACCACCTGCACCGCCATCGCGATGTTCAGCGACTGATATTCCGGATTCGTCGGGATATGCATCAGATAATGACACAGGTCCAGTTCCGCGTTGGTCAGACCGGAATTCTCCCGACCGAAGAGTATCGCCACCCGGCCGTTTGCGGTCTCGTCCAGCGCGCACCGGGCGCAGGCACGCGGCGGAAATTGCGGCCAGCTCACGCTGCGCGGACGGGCGCTGGCGCCGATGACGAAGCGACAATCGGCAACCGCTTCCTCGGGGGTATCGACGATCTTCGCGCGAGCGAGCAGATCCGTCGCGCCCGAGGCCCGCGCGCTGGCTTGTTCGTGCGGAAAAAAACGCGGTTCGACCAGACACAGATCGGACAAGGCCATGTTCTTCATCGCACGCGCGACTGCGCCGATGTTGCCCGGGTGGGAGGTTTCGATCAATACGATACGGATGGCATTCAGCATGGCGGCGAAGCGTACAGAAAACACCAAAAAGGTGAAAGCTTTGATTGCGATCAATCCAAATACTTGAAAATCCGCATAAGTGCCACCTAGTATTAGCGTGCAGGACAAAAGTCAACCAACAAACGAGGAGCAATA
>JALSSX010000007.1 GCA_026984055.1 Sedimenticola sp.
AGTCCTATGTGTACCGCGTCTTCATCTTGCTGTTGTTCGCAAGCGTTGTGTCCGCTTGCGAATCCTCTGAATACAACGGTTTCGATCTGCGCAACAGCGCGGTGCCGCGCGATGCGATTCACCCGGGCGGGCCGCTGCGCGACGGCATCCCGGCGATTGACCAGCCACGCTTTCAATCGGCCGATGGCGCGACTTGGCTGAAACCGGACGATCGGGTGCTTGGGCTGGCGAGCGACGGAATCCAGCGCGCCTATCCGGTGCGTATCCTCGACCACCATGAGATCGTCAACGACCGTATCGGTGATGCATCGATCCTCGTCAGCTATTGCCCGCTGTGCGGCACCGGCATGGCGTTTCGTCTGCGACCTGGTCGGGACAGCGAGGGTTTCGGTGTCTCCGGCCTGTTGTATAACAGCGATATGTTGCTGTACGACCGTGCCAGCGATTCCCTCTGGTCGCAGATTCTTGCGCGCGCGGTGAGTGGTCCCCGCATCGGTGAGCGGCTCGTTTCCGTCCCGTTGGAACACACCACATGGAAAGACTGGCGCAAACGCCATCCCGCTACCCAGGTGCTTTCCCGAGACACCGGTTATCGCCGCGATTATGGGCGTTCGCCATACCCGGGCTACGCCAAGGACAAAGCCTTGTATTTTCCTGTCTCCCGCCTGGATCGGCGTTATCATCCGAAGGCACGGGTGCTGGGTATCGTCATCGGCGATGATGCGCGCGCCTACCCCTACAGTGAGCTGGCCCGCGTTGAGACACCTTTCCACGATCGAGTGGGAGGTCGGGATCTACTGGTGGATTTCGATGCCAAGAATGATAGCGCGCGCCTGTTGGATCGGGATGGTGAGGTGTTGCCGGCTGTCAGTGGCTATTGGTTTGCGTGGATGGCTTTTCATCCGGACAGCCGAGTGTTCCGCGCGAAAGGTGCCAGGGAGAGCAAGCGTGATTAGCAGGCCGTTGAAAAATAGCATTTTTCGAGATCCCCTGGTGTTATTCACGAATTTACAAGCCGTACTTTAGTCGAACTCCCAAGGGGGGGTGACCGGTTCATTTGCCAGCAGATCGTAGACTACGTCGCCGTTTTCGATGAGGTAGAAGATATCCAGGTCGCCTCGTAGCCAACGGACATAGCTGATCAAGTCTTCATCGTGGACACCGCGTAAGGCGTCCGCGTCGCCGCTGAAGGTTTCGTTCAGGCTAGCGGTTTTTTTATACAGGTAGAGAGAATAAAGGTCGACATTTTTTGGGGTGTCACCGGCGGTTTTCCGTAGCATCTCGTCCAGTCGCGCGCGGTAACCGGCATCCCGCCAGTCGCCTGGGGATGTCAGGAAATAGTCGCTGCGGCTGGCACCGTAATGGCCAGGGAATTCGTGTTGGTACGGACTCAAGGGGATAATTTCCATCGCGGTTTTCCCTGTTGATGACATATTGGACGGTGGGCTGCTGTTTTCGCATGCCGTTATCAGACCCAGGGACAGGCAAAGAACTCGCCAGATCAAGAGATGCGCCCGGAGATGAATACCTTGCGTGACATCTCGGTGATGAAGGGCTTGGCCCTGCGATAATGTTGCAGGATATACCAAGCTTTGAACTGGTCGCCAGTGTGATATTTCGGTATCCGGTCGTCACCGTGCTTCAGGATGTCTTCCCAGTCCAGGCCGAAATGGTCCCAGAAGGTATAGTGCAGCCAGCATGTCCAGAAGCGATTGCTGCTTTCCACATGGAAACGCTTCAGTTCGGCTTTCGCGCTCCATACTTGGTGAACCGTAATGCCGAGTCCAAAGAGTTTGTCCCAGAATGACGAGAAGTTTAGTAGGTTCATCGTCAGGGGCGTAAGACTCAGCGGATTCAAGAAGCTTTCCATGCGCGGCGCCAGTTTGGACGGCGTATAGGCGAGCAGGCTGGCCGTTATTGCTGGTTCCAGTCTTTTCAGGAATGCGCCGTGATAGGTGACGAAGGCGGGGTTGTTGGCGATCTCGGCATCCAGGATCGGGCTGTGATAGGTGCCGCCAATGCCATCGGCGAAGCGCTTTTGCATCTCTAGCGCAACGGTTTCCATGTCGCCAATGGAGAGGGATGTCATCAAGGAGCGCATGTAGGCGTTCAGATCGTCATCACTCTTGCTGAACATGGGGTCGCTTTTTATGACAGCGGATTTTGCCGGCTTGTCGCCGGCGATCATGTCCTCGGCCCGACTACCGTCGTAGTTGAACCCAGGATCCCGCTTGGCTTTGCCGACCAGTATCGGCCCTGGGAGATGGATATTCGTCAGCGTGCGCGGCGTGCCGAAGATGACCCCGGGAAGAGGTGAAGCCTGTACGCACATCGTGCCGGTGTCGACGATCGCGTTGTTTGTCGGGCCGCCATGCGAGCCTGGGTTGCTATTGCCTGCCATGATGGTGTTTTCCCTTGAGAGCGCGGCGACGATGCCGGTCGTTGGATGCGATCATCGCGCCATTGGCTACGGGGTGCAAGCATGATGCTTGTCAGCTGAGATCCTCGACATACCAGTCCATCGCCTCCTTCAGTCCTTCGCCGATGCGATGGGTTGGCTCGTAGCCGAGCAGCTCTTTCGACTTGGAGATGTCGGCGAGTGAATGGCGCACGTCGCCGGCGCGGAAATCGCGATATACCGGTTTTTTGTTCTTCAGATGCGGAAACTTTGGCTCCAGCAGGTCGCGGATCTCGGTGTACAGCGCATTGAGTGTGGTGCGATCACCGACTGCAACGTTGTAGATCTGGTTCGCCGCGCCTTCCTTTTGCGCGGTGGCGGCGAGCAGATTGGCTTGCACGGTGTTGTCGATGTAGCAGAAATCGCGGCTGGTCTCGCCGTCGCCGTTGATGAAGACGTCCTCGTCGTTGATCATCGAGGCGACCCATTTTGGAATGACTGCCGCGTAGGCGCCGTCTGGATCCTGACGGCGGCCAAAGATGTTGAAATAGCGCAGGCCGATGGACTCCATGCCATAGCAGCGCGCGAAGACATTCGCGTACTGTTCGTTGACGACCTTGGTCACGGCATAGGGCGACAGTGGGTTGCCGATGCGATCCTCGACCTTTGGCAGGCCAGGATGATCGCCATAGGTCGAGCTGGAGGCCGCGTAGACGAAGCGCTTCACCTTTGCGTCGCGTGCCGCGACCAGCATGGTCAAAAAGCCGGTGATGTTGTTGTCGTTGGTGGTCAGCGGGTCCTCCAGCGATCGCGGCACCGAACCCAGCGCGGCTTGATGTAGCACGTAATCGGCGCTGTCGCAGGCGTTCTTGCAGTCATCCATCGAGCGAATGTCGCCCTCGATGAAGCGGAAGCGCCGCCATTGATCGGGTGTCACGCTGGCTTCGACCTTGTCCAGATTGTGCTGGTGGCCGGTGGCAAAGTTGTCCAGGCCGATGACGTTCTGCTCTAGTTGCAAGAGTGACTCCAGCAGATTCGAGCCAATGAAGCCGGCCACCCCGGTGATCAACCAGGTCCTGGGCGCGGCGCGAAGTTCTTGTTGCAATTCAGTGTAACGACTCATGATGGGTAGTATTCCAAAAGTAATCCGAGGGGCCGTGTATGGCCATGGCCAGCCGCGGGTCGGAAGTATCTCGCTCACGCTGAAACCCGACGTTCGGCTGGCCGTGACTATGGCGGCCGGCAAGCGTATTCATCCAGCCCGGTTCGGAAGGGCGCGGGCTGGAAACTGGCGGCCAATATTACAGGCTCGGAGGTTTCCAATAAAGGCAAGGGTTCAAGGCTGGGCTCTTTCATTGGCGCCGGGCCAGAGTGCGCAGCCGCGGGAGCTGGCTTGTCTGCGTCGATCTATCAGGCCATTGAAAAATGTTTCAATGGCCTGTGTGCGGTACAGGGATGTACCGCCATTTTCGATGACGGCAAGTCATTGAAAATGAAGGAGCCGGGAAATCGCATTTTCCGGTTCCGTCGTTGAAAAAGCCCATGGAAGGACTGTTTCAACATCCTGCTATAGGGGATCTCGAAAAAAAGAAAATGCGATTTCCGCTTTGCTAACATTTTCAATCACTTATCGTGATTGAAAAGGGTGGCAATCTCTGTCCCACTCGGGCATCGCGATTTTTCGAGATGCCCTATAATCTGACGGTCCGCTTGCCGCGACTATCATGCTGGCAGTTCGACAGCCATGACGCTACGGAGATCGATCGTGGTCATGAAAGAAATCTGGTGGTTTTGAGGGGGAGGCTTCGGTATGGGGTCGCTTGGCTTTTGGGGGGGGAGGAAAGGTAGCGATGGTTTTGGAACCAACGGCATCACTTCTGGAAAACCTGTATTGGATTACGCTGTTGGCGGTTGTCGTCTCGTCCGCCTCCGGGGTTCTCAAGGCCGGATTCAAGCAATTCGATCTGTTCGGCGTGGTCATCATTGCTATGGCCACCGGGCTGGGCGGTGGTTCGCTGCGCGACATGTTGCTTGGCCGGGAGGTGTTTTGGATCCATGATCAGAGGTTTTTCCTTGCGTCGATCGTCAGCGCGGTGGCGGTTTTCGTCGCGGCGCGGCTGGTCGTGGTTTCTCCCCGCTACTTTCTGGTTGCCGATGCGGCGGGTCTGGCTACCTTTGGCGTTGCTGGCACCCTGGTTGCGCTCATGGTGGGCGCGCCGCCGCTCGTGGCGAGCTTTATGGGCGTGATGACAGGCACCATGGGTGGGATCTTTCGTGATGTTCTCTGCAATGCGCCGCCTGTCGTGTTTTCCAGTCCGCTTTATGCGACGGTTTCCTGGGCCGGTTCCCTGCTGTTTATTGCGCTGTTGTACTTCGGTCAGGAGATAACGGTAGCGGCCATTGTTTCAGGATTGGGTATATTTATTTCCCGGTTGTTGGCTATGTATTTCCATATCGGCCTGCCCCGGTTTCGTTTCAAGTCTTGAGGGAATTCAGGGTGTCAGGAGTAGAATGATCAGCGGTCCCGATGGCAAGCCGCGTTGCCCATGATGTGGCGCGGCGCCGGAATTTTTCGATTATCACGACGCGGAATGGGGTTTTCCTGTCGACGATGATCATCGTTTGTTCGAGAAGCTGAGTCTGGAGAGCTTTCAGTCAGGCTTGAGTTGGCGGACCATTCTCGCCAAGCGAAGGATCTGAAGAAACTCGGCTGGAAGTTCATCGGGCCGACGACGGCATATGCCTTCATGCAGGCCACGGGGCTGATCAACGATCATGTCGAGGGTTGTATCGTCAGGGCCAGGGTCGAGCATGCGCGCGAGCGGTTCAAGCGGCCGAAAGGCTGATTTCCTTGGCGTCGTGAAGTTGCCTGTGATTCGTCCGCGGACTCGGTCTGACCCATAAAGCCGGGAGTATTTCCAGTGCCTTCCCTGGGCATCTCATGACCGCGCCACGGACAGCTATCGTGATGGCGGGTGTTGTTTTTATCCGGGTTGTGAAGTTGGGTATCCCCAGTCTTGCCGGGATAGTTGCCTTGAGCGTCGGGCAGACGGCCTGGTTGCCCTCGGCGCGGAATGGTCGACGGGAGTCGACGGCGGCTATATAGTTGCCGCCAATCGTTATGGTCCTGGAAAAGAAACACATGAGTACGCAAAAGAAGATGAGTCTGACGCTGAAGGTACTGCTCGGCATGGCGGTCGGCATCGCGGTCGGGCTGGCGATCAACCTCGGTGGCCTGAATACGCCGGGTGGCTTCGTCAATACCTATATCGTCGACGGATTCTT
>JALSSX010000008.1 GCA_026984055.1 Sedimenticola sp.
TACCGACAGGGGGCGTCGAGTCTTGCAACCGTGCCGGGCGCACGCGTTCCGGGTGAGTCTCACGGTGTGATAGGCATGGCCAGTCGAACATTGGATTTAATGTGCATGCCATTTCGTTCCTGTTGGGGCTTGCTCACTATATGGATGGTGGGGCTTCAGGCGAAAAAGCGCTAGAATGGATGAGCGCGGATCGAATGTCAGGCGGACATTCGTAGCCGCATGAACGCCCCGCCAGGCGGGTGGGGCCGGGGTGTGAAGGTTGCGCCGACATTGCGCCATGGACGGCGAGACAATACCCATAAGCTAGGGGTGCCCCGAGACCAAGGGGCTGAGAGATACCCTTTGAACCTGATCCGGTTAGTACCGGCGAAGGGAAGCACCAACCCCTCCCGGGTTCCACGCTTCCCCAAAATCCTGGAGACCAAGCATGAGCGCTATTCCCGAAGATTTCGTCACCCGCGCCTCGGCATTGTCCGAAGCCATCACCCGGCCGTTCTCGGGATCTCGCAAGATCCATGTTCAGGGTTCGCGAGCGGATATCCGCGTGCCGATGCGCGAGATCGATCAGTCGCCGACCGCCGCCAGCTTCGGCGTCGAGGAGAATCCGCCGATCACGGTCTACGACACCTCTGGTCCATTCACCGATCCCGATGTCGAGATCGATTTGATGAAGGGCATGCCGGATGTGCGCGGCGCCTGGATTCGCGAGCGCGCCGATACCGAACAGCTCGATGGCCCGACCTCGGACTATGGCCGCGCGCGCCAGGAGGACGAAGCGTTGGCATCCTTGCGTTTTGAGCATATCCGCGCGCCGCGCCGCGCGCTGGCCGGCGCGAACGTCACGCAGATGCATTATGCGCGTCGTGGCGTCATCACGCCAGAGATGGAGTTCGTCGCGATCCGCGAGAACCAGCGGCTCGATGAGTTCCAGTCCGATCCTCGCTACGTGAAGCTGCTGCGCCAGCATCCAGGGCAGGGATTCGGCGCGAATACGCCGGCGCGGGTCACGCCGGAGTTCGTGCGTGCGGAACTGGCTGCCGGTCGCGCGATCATTCCAGCGAATATCAACCATCCGGAGCTGGAGCCGATGATCATCGGGCGCAATTTTCGCGTCAAGATCAACACTAATATCGGTAATTCCGCCGTCAGTTCGTCGATTGCCGAAGAGGTCGAGAAGATGGCCTGGTCGGCGCGCTGGGGCGGCGACACGCTGATGGATCTGTCCACTGGCAAGAACATCCACGAGACCCGTGAGTGGATCTTGCGCAACTCGCCGATGCCGATTGGCACGGTACCGATCTATCAGGCGCTGGAGAAGGTCGACGGCAAGGCCGAGGATCTGACCTGGGAGATCTTCCGCGATACCCTGATCGAGCAGGCCGAGCAAGGCGTGGACTATTTCACCATCCATGCCGGTGTGCTGTTGCGTTATGTGCCGCTGACCGCCAAGCGGGTCACCGGCATCGTTTCGCGCGGTGGCTCGATCATGGCGAAATGGTGTCTGGCCCACCATGCCGAAAACTTCCTGTATACCCATTTCGAGGATATCTGCGAGATCATGAAGGCTTATGACGTGTCTTTCAGCCTGGGTGATGGCCTGCGCCCTGGCTCCATCGCCGATGCCAACGACGCCGCGCAGTTCGGCGAGCTGGAAACCCTTGGGGAACTGACCAAGATCGCCTGGGAGCATGATGTGCAAGTGATGATCGAGGGTCCGGGTCATGTGCCGATGCAGATGATCAGGGAGAACATGGATAAGGAGCTGGCGGATTGCTTCGAGGCGCCGTTCTACACCCTTGGCCCGCTGACCACCGACATCGCACCCGGCTATGACCACATCACCTCCGGCATCGGCGCGGCGAACATCGGCTGGTATGGCTGCGCGATGCTTTGCTACGTCACGCCCAAGGAGCACTTGGGCTTGCCAAACAAGGACGATGTGCGCGAGGGCATCATCACCTACAAGATCGCCGCGCACGCGGCGGACCTGGCGAAAGGACACCCCGGCGCGCAACTGCGCGATAATGTGCTGTCCAAGGCGCGTTTCGAGTTCCGTTGGGAAGATCAGTTCAATCTCGGGCTGGATCCTGACAAGGCGCGTGAATACCACGACGAAACCCTGCCGAAGGATTCAGCCAAGGTAGCGCATTTCTGCTCAATGTGTGGTCCACATTTCTGTTCCATGAAGATCTCGCAGGATGTACGTGAGTACGCCGCCGGTAAGGGTATCGGCGATGTCGACGTGGCGGTCGAGGTCGGTATGCGCGAGAAGGCCGAGGAATTCCGTGAACGTGGCGTGGAGATCTATAAGAAGGTTTGAGCGATCTGTCGTCGGGCGCTTGGTGCGTCGGCGGTGTGTGTTTGCCAAGATGCGAAAAAGGCCATGCATGGCCTTTTTCGCTATCCATGGCGTTCCTGCCGACGAATTACGGGCAAGCGACAGGCAACTTTCACGCTAACAGGATGTTGAAAAAGTCCTTCCATGGACTTTTTCAACGACGGAAGCGGAAAATGCGATTTCCCGGTTCCTTCATTTTCAATGACTTGCCGTCATCGAAAATGGCGGTACATCCCTGTATCGCACACAGGCCGTTGAAAAATGCCATTTTTCAACGGCCTGCTAAAGGCTGCCCCAGGAGTTCTTGCGTCGCTGAAAACGCAGGCGCGGCAGGATCAGTCCGATCAGAATTCCACCCAGCGTCACCAATGCGCCGTTGAGCATCCATTTCTGCGCGGCGGTGTTCGACAGTTCTCGGTTCTCCTGCTTCAGTTCTTCGATCTGTTGGATCATAGACACTTGTTTTCTGCGTAACGCGTTGCGTTCGTTGCTGATGCGTACCGCGTTAGCCGAGGTATGACGCAATGCCTCCAGTTGTTTTTCCAGTTCATCGCGCTCCTGTTGCAACTGCTGCTTGGCGCTGTTGAGTTCTGCGTTCTCGGTTTGCAGCGTGGATAGACGCGCGGCCAGTTTGTCCGGCTCGGCCTGGAGTTCATCGAGCCGTTTTTGCGCGGCGGTGAGACGTTCACGCGCGCTGGGTTTGTCCATCAATTGGTGTAGCAGCACATAGCCGGTCCTGCCGTCTTTTGCGCGCACATGGGCATAGCCGGTCTTCCTGTTGGTGTTCAGCACATCGACGGGATAACCCGCGGGCAGGCGGCGTAGTATCTTGAAACGCGAGCCTTCGCCGGCGCGCATCATGATCTTGGATTGATCGGTAATATAGCGGGTTTTGGCGCTGGCAAGGCTGGCGCAGGTCACGAGCAGAAAGGACAGCAGGACAACAGGCAGCTTGGGGGTATTCAACGATCACCTCTCAACATCGCCGCGCAGCGGGGACGTGCGCGATGCGCTGATTATGCCATAAGCCGCCGGGTGTTCGTTACGCTGGGGAGAGCAGCAGTTCGAGTAGCGCCTTCTGCGCATGCAGGCGGTTTTCGGCTTCGTCCCAGACCACGCTGCGAGGACCATCGATGACCTCGGCGCTGACCTCTTCGCCGCGATGCGCCGGCAGGCAGTGCATGAACAGCGCGTCGGGCCTTGCGGCATCCATCACCCGGCGATCGACCTGGTAGTCGGCAAAGGCTTTTTCCCGCGCGTTCTGCTCCTCTTCCTGGCCCATGCTGGCCCACACGTCGGTGACCACCAGATCGCAGCCAGCGGCGGCCGCGACCGGGTCGCGGATGATCTCGCAGCGGTCTCCCGCAGCGGCGAGGACCGCTGCGTCCGGGTCGTAGCCGGCCGGGCAGGCGATACGCAGACGGAAGTCGAATCGCCGCGCGGCGTTGATGTAGGAATGGCACATATTGTTGCCGTCGCCGACCCACAATGCGGTCTTGCCACGCATGTGGCCACGATGTTCGTACCAGGTCTGCATGTCGGCGAGCAACTGGCAGGGATGGAACTGGTCGGTTAGGCCATTGATGATGGGCACGCGGGAATGCATGGCGAAGGTTTCCAGAGTCGCCTGGTCGAAGGTGCGGATCATGATGCCGTCGACCATGCGAGACATCACGCGGGCGCTGTCTTCCAATGGCTCTCCGCGACCGAGTTGGGTATCGCGCGCGGAGAGAAAGATGGCGCCGCCGCCGAACTGAATCATGCCAGTTTCGAATGATACCCGGGTACGCGTCGACGCCTTGTCGAAGATCATTCCGAGTACCCGGTTCTTCAACGGTTCATAGCGTTCGCCGGCATGTTGCCGGTCTTTCAGTTCGATGGCTCGATGTATCAGTTGCATCGGCTCGCCGGCGCGCAGATCCAGCAGGCTCAGGAAATGTCGGGTCGGTGGGTTCGAGATCACGGCTTTGGTCATGGACGGGTTTCCTCTGAGAGAAAGTCGCGGATCAGCGCGCTCAGTCGGCTTGTCAGTTCGTCACATTCGGTGTCGCTGATGATCAGCGGGGGCAGCAGACGCACGACATTACCGGCGGTGACGTTGATCAGCAGCTTTTCGGCCAAGGCCCGCGTGACCAGTTCGGCGCACGGCCGGTTGAGTTCGATACCGATCATCAGTCCCCGGGCGCGAATGTCGACGATACCATCGCTGGATCGCAATGCCTCGTTGAAAGCGTCGAGCAGCTTGTTGCCGACGTTTTCGGCGCGGACAGGAAGCGATTCGGCTCGCATGACCTCGATCACCGCCAGCGCCGCCGCGCAGGCCAGCGGATTACCGCCAAAGGTCGAGCCATGATTGCCCGGTCCGAGAATTTCGCCAGCCTTGCCGCTGGCCAGGCAGGCGCCGATTGGCACGCCGTTGCCGAGCGCCTTCGCCAGGGTCATCACGTCCGGCGTAACGCTTTCATGTTGGCAGGCGAACCATTTCCCGGTGCGGCCCATGCCGGTTTGGATCTCGTCGGCCATCATCAGCCAATCGTTGTCGTCGCAGAGTTGCCTGATACCTTGTAGATAACCACTGTCGGGGATATTCACGCCGCCCTCGCCCTGTATTGGCTCGACGAGCACGGCGGCGATGTTTCGAGCGGTCGAAGCGATTTGGCGGATGGCTTCCAGGTCGTTGTAGGGGACACGCGCGAAGCCATTCACCAAGGGTTCGAAACCGGCTTGTACCTTGCGGTTGCCGGTTGCGCTCAACGTGGCCATGGTGCGGCCGTGAAAACTGCTCTCGGTAACGATGATGGCGGGCGCGTCGATGCCCTTCCGGTGTCCGTACAGGCGCGCGATCTTGATCGCGGCCTCGTTGGCCTCGGCGCCGGAATTGCCGAAGAAGACTCGGTCCATGCCGGCCAGTGCGGTGAGTCGCTCGCCGAGAAGCTGCTGATTGGCGATGCCGTAGAGGTTAGAGGTATGCACCAGCCTGCTGGCTTGATCACATAGCGCCTGGCTTACCGACGGATGCGCATGGCCCAGGCCGCAGACGGCGATGCCGGCGATTGCATCGAGATAGCTTGCGCCCTTGTCGTCGAACAGCCGGCAGCCTTCGCCACGGCTGAAAGTGACAGGCAAACGAGCATAGGTTGCCATCAGAGGGTCGTGCATGTAACTGATTCCAGGCAAGGGCCAAACAAAAAAGGCCGCCCGTGGGCCGCCTTGCTGAATTCAGAAAATCCGGACGGATGCTCCGTCTGGTTTTCCGTAAAACTTTAAACGATAACGAATTGAGGTTGGCGTGGCAAGTGATTATTTAGTGTGTTAGCC
>JALSSX010000009.1 GCA_026984055.1 Sedimenticola sp.
AGCAAGCCCCAACAGGAACGAAATGGCATGCACATTAAATCCAATGTTCGACTGGCCATGCCTATCACACCGTGAGACTCACCCGGAACGCGTGCGCCCGGCACGGTTGCAAGACTCGACGCCCCCCCTGTCGGTATAACATCATAAAATCATCTTATGTCCCATAAAGCCCGGACGCCTTGCCCGGCTCAAAGAAAATCCGTAGTCTTGATTCCACTGAAAATATCAGGAATGCCTTATGAATACCGCCAGTACCCTGCCAACACCCCGCTTCAACATGGTGGAGCAACAGGTACGCCCCTGGGAAGTCCTCGATGACCGGGTGTTGAATCTGTTGCTTAAGCTACCGCGCGAGCGGTTCGTACCAGAAGCCTATCGCGGGCTGGCCCACGCGGACACCGCGATTCCGCTCGGACATGGTCATGCAATGCTGGAACCCCGCTTGGTCGGTCGCATGGTACAGGGGCTGGATATCGTCCCCAGTGATCGAATCCTGGAGATCGGCACCGGCAGTGGCTATGTCACCGCATGCCTGGCGCGACTTGGCAAGCATGTCATTTCCTACGAGATTCATGGCGACTTGGCCGAACGGGCACGTGAGAATCTGCATGCCGCCGAGATTACCAACACCGAGATACGCGACGGCGATGGCCTGAATAGTGCCATCGACGAAGGTCCGTTCGACGCCTTGATCGTCACCGGCTCCTGCCCGACCTATCCCGAACACCTGGAAGCCCTACTGAAGACTGGCGGTCGCATGATGGTCGTGGTCGGCGCCGACAAACCGATGAGCGCCTATCGCGTGACGCGTGAATCCGATAACGCCTGCGCGCGCGAATCCCTGTTTGAAACCCTGATCGCGCCGATGGAGAACACCCGACAGCCATCGGCATTCATCTTCTGACCAGCCACCGGAGACGACCCTATGTCATCCAAGCCTCTACTGCCGCTGTGCCATGCCGACGACAGCCAACTGCTGATCATCGACCTTCAGGAGAAATTGGTCGCGGCGATGCCGGATGACTGCCTCGAAAGCCTGACCAGGAATACCGAGAAACTGGTCAAATCCGCCTGCACGCTGGGCATCCCGGTAATGCTGACCGAACAATACCCGGTCGGCCTCGGCGCCACGCTGGAAAACGTCGTGGGCTGCCTGCCAGGTGATGCCGGTTGCTGCGAGAAAACCACCTTCTCCTGCTGTGAAGCAGATAGCTTCGAGACCCAGCTATACCCGGCGGAGCAACGCAAGCAGATCATCCTCGCTGGCGTCGAGGCGCATATCTGCGTATTGCAGACTGCGGCCGGCCTACAGCGCTGGGGATTCGACCTGTTCGTCGTCGAAGATGCGATCTGCTCGCGTGATCCACGCCACAAGCATAACGCCTTGCGCCGCATGGAACAGCATGGCGTACAGGTCACGAACACGGAATCCGTGGTCTTCGAATGGCTAGGCGACTCACGCCACCCGGAATTTCGCACGCTGACCAAGCTCTTCCGCTGATCATCACGCCACCGCCATGGAAACGGCACCCCGTTCTAGCAGGATGTTGAAAAAGTCCTTCCATGGATTTTTTCAACGACGGAACCGGAAAATGCGATTTCCCGGTTCCTTCATTTTCAATGACTTGCCGTCATCGAAAATGGCGGTACATCCCTGTCGCGCACACAGGCCGTTGAAAATGCCATTTTTCAACGGCCTGTTAGGGGTTCGTCGCGAGGCGAGTGGGCCACTCCCGCAACGTCACCCAAGGATCCTCCGTGCGCGTGCAATCATTCCAACGTTCGGTTGATCGTGACGACATAACAACAAAATGAGGAGAGCGGCTTGGATATCGTCTGGTTGGCGCTGGCATTCGCTTGCGGCTGGATCGCTCAACAACTCACCCTGCCACCACTGGTCGGCTTTCTCGCCGCCGGATTCGGCCTGCGCGCGCTGGGCGTGGATGGCGGCGAGCCGCTGCAACAGATCGCCGATCTAGGCATCACCCTGCTACTGTTCACGATTGGCCTGAAGCTTAACCCACGCTCCCTGCTGCGCGCGGAGATCTGGGCCGGCACCTCGCTGCACATGGCGATCACCATCGTCGTCTCGGTCAACCTGCTGTGGCTGCTCGGACTGTCCGGACTCACGCCGATCGCCGGCCTGCCGATCAGCACGCTGACGCTGATCGCCTTCGCCTTGAGCTTCTCCAGCACGGTATTCGCCATCAAAGTACTGGAATCGCGTGGCGAATTGAGTTCCCGACACGGTCGCGTGGCAATCGGTATCCTGATCATGCAGGACATCATCGCTGTGGTGTTTCTCGCCGCCTCGTCCGGCAAGCTGCCATCGGCCTGGGCCTTTATGCTACTCCTCCTGCCGCTGGCAAAACCCTTTGTGATGCTCATCATGCACAAAACCGGTCATGACGAGCTGTTGCTGCTGTTCGGGCTATTTGCCGCCATCGCCGGCGCCAATCTATTCGAACTGGTCGGCATGAAGGCAGATCTTGGCGCATTAGCATTCGGCATGTTGCTCGGTGGTCATCGCAAGTCCAGCGAATTGGCGAAGATCATGCTGCACTTCAAGAATCTGTTCCTGATCGGCTTCTTCCTGACCATCGGCCTGTCCGGTCTGCCCGGCCCGCAAGCATTCGGTATCGCGCTCTTGCTGACGCTGATCTTACCGTTCAAATTTCTGCTTTTCCTCACCCTGCTGACACGCTTTCATCTGCGCGCCAGAACCGCGATGTTGAGCGCGCTGAATCTGTCCAACTACAGTGAGTTCGGACTGATCGTCGCGGCTATCGGCGTGGGTAACGGCTGGTTGAGCAACGAATGGCTGGTGATCATCGCGCTGGCGCTATCATTCAGCTTCATCCAGACATCGATCTTCTCGTCCATGGAACACCGCCTGTATGCGCGCTTCGAACACCTGTTGCTACCCTTCGAATCCGATACCCGGCTGGCCGAGGACGAAATCATCACCCCCGGCGATGCCGAGGCGCTGATCTTCGGCCTCGGCCGCACCGGCGGCAACGCTTATCGGGCAATGTGTGAATATTACGGCGATCGCGTGTGCGGCGTCGATTACGATCAGACCCGCGTCGACGCCTACCAGAAACTTGGCTGGCGGGTGATTCGCGGTGACGCGACAGATGCCGACTTCTGGCAGGCCATCGACCACCAGCGAATTCGCATGGTGATGCTGGCGCTGCCCAGTTTCAACGAGAACCTGGCCGCCATCGAAGGACTGCGATCCGCCGGCTACCCCGGTTTCATCGCCGCGACCGCGCATTTCGACGACGAACGGGCTCGTCTGGAGGGCGCCGGCGCGGACGCCGCGTTCAATATCTTTGCCGAAGCCGGCGCAGGGTTCGCCGCGCACGCGCGATCGAGTTTCGAGTCGCGGCAACAGACTTGATTATTTCCCTGAAAAGTTTACTCTTGAAAGATGTCTTCTTCGCCAGAACCGGAACTGCACAAGTGCCGCGAGATCGCTTTCTGCACATTGCACCCGGACAAGAACCAAGCCCGGACAGCGATGCAACTGCTAGAGGGCCTCTCCGATCGGCTGGAGGTGCGCTACCTGTCACCCTCGGTGATACAGGTGGAATACAACATCCTGGATACCTGTCTCGAACATATCGAGGCCTACCTCGGCGATGCCGGCCTGCATCTCGACAACCGCCTGATCTGTCGCCTGAAGCGCTCGCTGTACCACTATTCCGAAGAGACCCAGCGCGCCATCCATGGCTGTCCGAAAGGCGCCTCCAACTGCACCGACGTGATCTTCGTCAATCAGTACCGTCGTCGCAGCCATGGCTGCCGGGACAACCGTCCCAGCCACTGGCGTCACTACCGTTGATCCCGCTCCATCGATGAACGACGAGGAACTGCTGCGCTACAGCAGACAGATCCTGCTACCCCAGATCGGCATCGAGGGCCAGCAGAGGCTGGCCGCCGCCCATGTGTTGATCATCGGCGCCGGCGGACTGGGTTCCCCACTGGCGATGTATCTCGCAGCGGCCGGCATTGGCCGACTGAGCATCGCCGATCACGACCAGGTCGAACTGAGCAACCTGCAACGCCAGATTCTGCATTCGACAGCGGACATCGGCCGCGCCAAGACCGCCTCCGCCGCCGAACACCTGAGCACGATCAACCCACATTGCCAGATCACGCCCGTCGACCAGGCTGTCGATGCCGCGATGCTGGGCAGCAGACTGCAAGGCGTGGATTTAGTGTGCGACGCCAGCGACAACTTCGCAACGCGATTCGCCGTCAACGCGGCCTGCAAGACACATGCAATCCCCTTGGTCTCCGGCGCCGCGATCCGCTGGGAGGGCCAGATCAGCATCTTCACCGGCAAGGCCGACGCGCCATGCTACCAATGCCTGTATCCGGCCGACGGCCACGAAGACCAGAACTGCACCGGCAATGGCGTGATCGCCCCGCTGGTCGGCATCATCGGCGCAATGCAGGCACTCGAAGCCATCAAGCTGATCTGTGCCATCGGCACCAGCCTGGAAGGGCGTCTGCTCTTGTTCGACGCACTGACGAGCCAGTGGCGCGAACTCCGCTTCCGTCAGGATCCAGCCTGCCCGATATGCCAGCCCATTCAAACCGGAAAGACATCGTGAAACTGAGCCCGGAACAGCACAGATACAGAGACAAACTCCGCGAAGATCTGCATTTCAGCGCCACGCTGCGCGGCCAGCGTTACCAGTTCCACACTACCTGGGGACTGTTCTCACCGAAAGGGGTAGACGAAGGCAGCCAACTGCTACTCGATCATCTGGAGATCCGTCGCGACGAACGCGCGGTCGACCTGGGATGCGGATACGGCCCGCTGGGGCTAGCGATCGCGCGCGAAGCGCCGGAAGGCTATTGCGCACTGGTGGACAAGGACTTCGTCGCAGTGGAGTACAGCCGCATCAACGCCGAACTGAACGGCATCCCGAACACCGAGATCTTCCTCAGCAACGGCTTCAGCCACGTCGATCAACGACCGCTGAGCCTGGCCGTCTCGAATTTGCCAGCTAAAACCGGCAAGGAACTCTACTATCTCTACTTCTACGATGCCCTGAATCGCCTGGAGCCAGGCGGACGCTTCTATGTCGTGGTGATCAACGGCCTGCGCAAATTCATCGCGCGCGCGTTCACCGAGGTATTCGGAAACCACAAAAAGCTGAAACAGGGAAAAACCTATACGGTCGCGGTCGCGCGCATCGAAAAAAACACGCACTGACGAAACAGGGCTTTCCCGGCGCGCCCCGTTCAGCCCGCCGGCTGACGACGACTACCACGCCGCCCGCCGCGGGAACGACGGGAAGCGCTGCGAGAATGATGGTGATGCC
>JALSSX010000010.1 GCA_026984055.1 Sedimenticola sp.
GCGCAAGGTGCGCAATTTCGCCGCGCGCAGACGGCTGATGAAGATACCGATCAACAGCGGCAATACGATCAACGCGGCAGCCACCCAACCCAGCGCTGCCATGTCCAAGGTGAACGGCTTGCCCTCGTCCGTCACATACACACGCCCCTGCTCCTTCTCATCGATCAGATGCTCGCCACCGTAAAGTCGCGCCTTGCTCTCCTCGAAAAACAGGGTTCTGAATACTGGCAGATTGACGATGTGGCTGGCAACCCGGTCACCAACCGACTGAAGCTGAACGCCCGCGCGCTCGAAGTCCTGCCGCTGGCTGACCCGGTCATGCTCATCATTGTTCGGCGCCAGCAACGGCTCGATCATATCGGCATGCCCAGAAGTCACCTCCGAATCGACTCTTGGAGCAGGCCCTTCGACCAACGCCGCATGCACACCACAAAAGCTCAGCATCAACATCGCGCCAAGCAGCCATTCATTCACCTGTCGTCTATCCATCAAGCACCACCCAAACAACCAGAGAACTTTCAAGAACCCACTGCCTCCACCACGCGAGCCTCGGACAGCGTCGCAAGTCCATGCCCGATACCCAGAATAGCCTAAACGATTGCCAATCGTAACAATACTTCGACAAATATAACACCGAATCGAAGCACCTTTACAGACTGGTGACAAGATATCGTCGCGGACAGCCATCGACATCTCGCGCAAGCCGCATCCAGGCGCCCGACGACAGATCAAAGCGTTAACAGGCCGTTGAAAAATGGCATTTTTCAACGGCCTGTGTGCGCTACAGGGATATAACGCCATTTTCGATAACCGCAAGTCATCAAAAATGAAGGAACCGGAAAATCGCATTTTCCGGTTCCTTCGTTGAAAAAGTCCATGGAAGGACTATTTCAACATCCAGTTAAAGAATCTCGCAGTCCAGCCGAAACCGCCCTTGAGACGGAACAGACAAACCTGCCGCCCCCCCGGCGACACGGCCTGCCGAATCGCCCCCTGCGGAAGGATCACAATCGATGGCAACACAACGCCCTAACTCTCATGATGGAAACAACGCTCCCGCCGTCATGAAAGTTGCTTGTGGCTCGGCCACGGGATGCCCGAGGCCGGGCACTGGAAAGGCTCCCAGCATTCCCCCGCTTCCCTGCGGGTTACGCCGAGGCCAGGCCTACCAGGAAGTGTCCACGGCTTTCCCGTAGAAGGATCACAAACAACCGACCGCGTACTTTCACGCTATTCACCTTCAACCAAGCGATCTGACGCCATGAGCCACAGCGACGACCAACAGAGCGCCACCCTGCTACGCATGGTGCTGCCCCGAATGGGGAAACATAAGGTGCCGACGACACCGCACAATTATGCGGTTTGGTACCGATACCTGGAAGGCGCAGATCCCAAGCTGACAAAGCGCATGGACGCCCTCATAGAAGCCGGTGCCCGCTTCACCGGTCAGCTGAACGAAGAGCTTTACAACACCTTCGTTTCAGAATGCAACCTGCCGCATATGAGCCGGATTCGCAACGGCATTCAGGAGATCATCGGCGATGTCAGTGAATCACTGACCCAGGCCGGCGATCGGGCGGACAGCTATGGCGGCACATTGGATCAGTTCGCTCGCGATATCGACGCCGGTTCTGACACCGCATCGCTACACAGAAAAATTCAGGAGCTGATCAGAGAAACGGCCAAGATGAGCCGTTCGACCCAGCAATTGCGAAGCGACTTCGACGATAAAAACGTCGAGATCGAGGAACTGAAGGCGCAACTGTCGAAGGCACGCGAGGAAGCCTGCACCGACCCACTGACCGGCCTGGCCAACCGTCAGGCACTGTATGACGCCATCGAGGCCATCAGCATCGACCCGGCGTCCTCGGATGCCCTGCTGATACTCGATATCGACCATTTCAAGCAATTCAACGACAACTACGGCCACCTGGTCGGCGACAAGGTGATTCGCTTCGTCGCCGGCACCATCAAGCGACAGGCACACGGCCGGGCAATCGCCGCGCGCTATGGCGGCGAGGAATTCGTGCTGGTGCTACCAGGGCACACGCTTCAACAAGCCACGAACGTCGCCGAACACATCAGAAGAACCGTGGAGGAAGCTAAGTTGGTGCGCTCCGACACCAAGGAACCACTCAGCCAGATCACGCTCTCCTGCGGCATCGCCTGCTTTCGTTCGGGAGAAAGCGCCTCGGACTGGCTGGAACGTGCCGACCAAGCGCTCTACCATGCGAAAAAGCATGGCCGCAATCAAGTCACTGACGAATCCATGCTCGACGCACTGAACAGCAAGACAGGCTAGCCCGGATTTCTCACCCGTTCACGACTGCGACCGCACAATGCAGCGCGCTGACTGGCGTTCACTCGGTCGAGCTGCTCAACGTAATGCCGACTATGCCTGCGCGGCCCTCGGTCGCGAACGCCAGTCATCACGCCACCTTGAGCGGCCTCGCTACGCGACCCGGTGAGAAATCCGGGCTGATATATTTTGACTTGCAAGTAACTGATCCATAAGGGACTATGGAACAGTTCTTGGCCAAAACATCGGACTTTATGTTTTGACTTCCTAAAACTTGCAAATTCGTCAAAACATAAGGTCTAGGGGCCTGTCGGACTTAGCAGGCTGTTGAAAATGCCATTTTTCAACGACCTGTTAACACGACGGGAACAACTCCCCCGCCGTCATGAAACAAAGTTGCCTGTGACACGGCTGCGGGAAGCAAATTATCCCGACAGCTTTTCCCTGAGCAACTCATTGACCTGTTTTGGGTTGGCCTTACCCTTGGAGGCCTTCATCACCTGACCGACGAAGAAGCCGAGCATCTTCGGTTGCTTCGCCGGGTCCGCGTTGCGATAGTTTTCCACCTGCGCGGTATTCTTCGCCAACACCGCATCGACGATACCTGCTATCGCGCCGCTGTCGGTGATCTGCTTCAACCCTTTCGCCTCGATGATGGCATCGGCGTCGCCTTCACCCCGCCACATCGCTTCGAAGACCTGTTTGGCGATCTTGCCGGAAATCGTATCGTCGGCGATGCGTTGCAACAGACCACCGAAAGCCGCCGCCGAGACCGGACTCGCGGTAATGTCCAGGCCAGCCTTGTTCAACGCGCC
Source organism: Sedimenticola sp. (assembly GCA_026984055.1). GTDB lineage: Bacteria > Pseudomonadota > Gammaproteobacteria > Chromatiales > Chromatiaceae > JALSSX01. Next base: position 3,115 of record JALSSX010000010.1, read on the forward strand.
CAATAGCTCGCCCCGGACCCAGTTGGAGGCCAGTCTTCCATCGCCACACACACCGGCCGCGACTTCAAAGAACTCGGCCAGCTCGCGTTGCCCGCTGACCGCCGCCGCATCCGCTTGCGCCAGACCGAACTCGGCGCAAAAGCGCGCCGCCTTTTCGCCCGGCAATTCCGGCATCGCCGCGCGGATCTCTTCGATGAAATCCTCGTCCAGCTCCAAGGGCAACAGATCGGGATCCGGAAAATAACGGTAGTCGTTAGCCTCCTCCTTGCTGCGCATCGAGCGGGTCTCGTCCTTGTCGGCATCGTACAAGCGGGTTTCCTGAACGATCTCGCCGCCACTGTCGAGGATATCGATCTGGCGCGCCACTTCGAAGTTGATCGCGCGTTCGATGAACCGGAAGGAGTTGATGTTTTTCAACTCGGTGCGCGTGCCATACGCCGCCTGACCGCACGGCCGCACCGACACATTCGCGTCGACCCGGAACGAACCCTCCTGCATGTTGCCATCGCAAATGCCGATATAGCGCACCAACTGATGGATCTTGCGCGCATAGGCCACCGCCTCCCTCGCCGAGCGCATATCCGGCTCGGAGACGATCTCCAGCAGCGGTGTGCCGGCGCGGTTCAGATCGATGCCGGTCATGCCTTGGAAATCCTCGTGCAGGGATTTTCCGGCATCTTCCTCCAGATGCGCACGGGTCACGCCAACGGCCTTCTCGCTGCCATCCTCCAGCGGAATCGTCAACTCGCCCTTGCCGACGATCGGCAGCTCGAACTGGGAGATCTGGTAGCCTTTCGGCAGATCGGGATAGAAGTAGTTCTTGCGCGCGAAGATCGAACGCCGCGAAATCTCCGCGCCGATCGCCAAGCCAAAACGCACCGCCAGGCGCACCACAGCCTCATTCAACACAGGCAAGACACCGGGCAGACCCAGATCGACTGCGCAAGCCTGGGTATTCGGCTCCGCGCCGAAGGCAGTCGACGCGCCGGAGAAGATCTTCGATTTGGTGGCCAGCTGGGCATGAATCTCGAGGCCGATCACGGTTTCCCACTGCATCTTTGGATTCCTCAGGCGAAGGCCGCCGGCATGGCCAGGTGCCAGTCGGTGACCTGTTGCAGACGATGAGCGACATTCAACAGCCGGCCCTCATCGAAATAATTGCCGATCAATTGCAAGCCCACCGGCTTGCCACCGACCGGCGCCACCGGGATGGACATACCAGGCAAGCCAGCCATGTTGACCGCGATGGTATAGATGTCGGACAGATACATCGAGATCGGGTCGTCGGCGCGCTCGCCAATACCGAAGGCAACACCGGGCGAGGTCGGCCCAGCGATCACATCGACACGCTCGAAGGCCGCGCGGAAATCGTCCGAGATCAGATGACGCAGTTTCTGCGCTTTCAGATAATAGGCATCGTAGTAACCAGCTGACAGCGCATAGGCGCCCATCAAGATGCGCCGCTTGACCTCCGGGCCAAAACCCTCGCCGCGTGAACGCTTGTACAAATCTTCCAGATCCTTCGGATCATCACAGCGATGGCCAAAACGCACGCCATCGAAGCGAGACAGGTTGGACGAACATTCCGCCGGCGCAATCACATAGTAGGAAGGCACAGCCAGATGCGTGTTCGGCAGACTGATCTCGACGGGCTCCGCGCCCAGCCGCCGGTATTCATTGATCGCTTGCTCGATGGAACGCGCCACGTCGGTGTCCAGGCCAGCATCGAAATACTCCGTCGGCAGGCCGATGCGCAAGCCTTTCAGGCCATTCTCCAGACCAGCCAGATAGTCGCCCACCGGCTGGTGGACACTGGTGGAATCGCGTGCATCGAAGCCGGCCATGGATTGCAGCAAAATCGCCGCGTCCTCGGCGCCACGCGTCATCGGGCCGGCTTGATCCAGGCTGGAGGCAAAAGCGATCATGCCCCAGCGAGAACAACGGCCATAGGTGGGTTTCAGACCGGTCAAACCGCAGAACGATGCCGGCTGGCGAATCGAACCACCGGTATCGGTGCCGGTCGCCGCGACCGCCAGGCGCGCCGCGACGGATGCGGCGGAACCACCCGACGAGCCGCCCGGCACACAGTCGGTCGACCACGGGTTCTTGACCGGGCCGAAGTGGCTGGTCTCGTTCGACGACCCCATCGCGAACTCATCCATGTTGGTCTTGCCGAGCATCACCGCACCGTCGGCGGCCATCTTCTCGACCACGGTCGCCGAATAGGGCGCGATGAAATTCTCCAGCATGCGCGAACCACAACTGGTCAGCACGCCCTCGGTGCAGAAGATGTCCTTGTGCGCGATCGGAATGCCGGTCAGCAAGGCCCCGTCACCTTTCGCCAGGCGTTCGTCAGCTCGCGTCGCGGCAGCCAGCGCGACCTCTTGGGTGACGCTGACAAAGCTGTTCAATTCGCCATCGAAGCGCGCGATGCGTTCGAGGAAGTGCTGAGTCAGCTCGACACTGGAAAACGTCCTGGCGCGCAGGCCGTCGGCCAGTTCGCGAATACTCTTGGTATGCATGGGGAGTTCAACCGATAGGAGATTCAATAGGTGTCATTCAATAACCCGGGGCACGAGATATAGACCCTTCTCGGTGGCCGGCGCGATCGCCTGGAAACGCTCGCGCTGATCGCTTTCGGTCACCTCATCGGGGCGCAGGCGCTGCGCCATGTGCAGCGGATGCGCCATCGGTTTCACATGATGGGTATCCACCTTGTCCATCTGCGCGACCAGATCGAGAATACGCGACAGGTCCGCGCCGATATGCGCCAACTCCTCATCGCTCATCGCGACACGGGCCAGATGCGCGATGTTTCGAGTCGTTTCTTCATCGAGCGACATCCTAATGACTCCAAGGTTCCCGGGAAGTCGGCCAAACTACCACAAAACCGGACATTATTGCACCACCCACGAGGCCGCGTTTCGGCCAGAACTAAAGGCCATGCCCCACCTGCCGCTATCGCCTTATACGGAGCAGGCCGTCGGATGCACAACGATGACGACACATGTCACGAGGCCGCCCGGTATTCGACACCCCAAGGGAGATTCATCATGCTCAAACCGATCCATTCCATGCTCACCACAGCCCTGCTACTCACTACCGCCACCCTCGCCCTGGGCGCTTCGCCCACCCGCATCGAAGGGGCTACGACGATAGACACCGCCAAGGCGAAACAACTGTTCGACGAGGAGATCGCCTTCGTCGACGTGCGCAAGGACAGCGACTGGGAAGCCGGTCGCATACCCGGCGCCATCCATCTGGAACTGAAGAAGCGGTTCACCCCGGAGGCCCTGGGCAAGGAGATCGCCACATCCGAACCGGTCGTCCTTTATTGCAATGGGGAAAAATGTCTACGCAGCTCCAAGGCAGCGCGCAAGGCGGTCGAATGGGGATATCGCAAGGTCTACTATTATCGTGACGGTTTTCCCGCCTGGAAAAACGCCTCGTTACCGATCGAATAACGCACGCTGTCGATTCCGGGGCGCCGATCGTCCCGGAGAAAAATATCGCCGCGCGTCGTCTCCTGGAACCAGCGCATCCGTCCGACAGTCTATCGGCCGTTCGCCGCGGACATGCCGCTACGTACTCCTCGCGCCTTGTCCCGGACGACGACACGGCAAACATCTTGCAATTCAGCGCGGCAGTGTCATCGAACACGCTTCCAACAGCATGCATGAGCGGATTCCAACATGACCTTGAAGAACCGTATCCTATCAATCGCCATCGGTGGCTCTATTCTGGTAGCGCTGGTATGCCTCGCCGGCTTCTATCTCGTCGACAGCTACAAGCACAAAGGCATCGAACACACGCAGATCCTCGACGCCCGGGCGCTACTGGACTCCCAGACCCTTGCTAGACTGAATCTGATGCATCAAGAGATTCGCGCCCTGACACGCAACCGGGGCGTCGCCAAGGCGCTGAAAAATCATGACAGCGCCGCGCTCGCCGAAGCCGCCTCGCCCACCTTCAATCGCACCAGTTCCAGCGGCGTGCTAGATGCCATGATCATCGCCGACAGCCGCGGGACACCGCTGTTTTCCACACTGAAACAACCCCTGAGCGAATCCGCCAATGCGTTGCTGGCCAAAGTAGCAACAGAAAAGAAGATCGCGCACGAATTGGTCACGGTCATCGAGGGACGACCCGCGCTGATGCTCATTTTCCCACTCTATACGCGCGGGAAAATGAAGGGCATGGGCGCTTATATCACTTGGCTGGAAGACATCACCAGCGCCTTGGCATCGACCGAGGATACCGATATCGCGCTCTGGAACGATCGCGGGAAAATCATCTATGCCAGCACGCCCGAACTCGGAAAAGCCGCATATGCCCAGGCCAATGCCGGCATTCCCGACTGGTCAACGATCAGTGTGGCGGACCGCTACTACTCCAGCATCTACTTCCCGCTGACGATCCAGGATGACATGCCAGTCGCCAGCGTCGCCATCCTACACGACAGCAGCGACAGCCACGCACGCGTGGCCTTGGCCGGCGTGATCCAGGCAATCGTCACCGGCGTGACGATCCTTTCCATAATCGTCTTGCTATGGCTTCTGATCAGCCGCGCATTCACCCCCGTCAGCCACGCCGCCCGGGCGGTAGCAAATATCACCGCCGGCGACCTGAACAGCGACATCGCCGACCTGCATGGCAACAACGAGGTGCTGGACATGCTCGACGGCATCCGCCAGATGCGCGAGCGCCTGCGTTGCGTGATCCGCTCGATCAACAAACTCACCGGACAACTCCACAGCGCCACCAGTGAGTCTGCCAATGCCATCCAGCAGATCGACACCGGCGCGCGACAACAACAGACAGACACCCAGTTGGTCGCCGAAGCCATGGACCTGATGAACCGCACCGTGCATGAGGTTGAGAACAATGCGGTGAGTGCCGAGGAATCGGCGAGTTGCGCCGAGAAGCAAGCTGGCAACAGCCGCGAGGTGATGAATTCGACCTTGAACGCCATGCTCACCCTGTCTGGCGAAATCAGCGCCAGCGCCGCGGCGATCGACGCGGTAAACCAGGAATCCGAAGCCATCGGCCAGATCCTGAACGTCATCCAGAGCATCGCCGAACAGACCAATCTGCTGGCGCTGAACGCCGCCATCGAAGCCGCCCGCGCGGGTGAACAGGGACGCGGATTCGCTGTGGTCGCAGACGAAGTGCGCAGCTTGGCGAATCGCACCCAGGACGCCACCACCGAAATCCGCAACATGATCGATACCCTGCGTAAAAGCACCCAGGTCGCGGTCGAAATCATGCAGAAGAACCAGCAACGCGCAGAAGTCAGTGTCAACGACGTAGAGATCGCGGACACAGCTATCGACGCAATCAGTCAAGGCATCGGCCGGATCACCGAAAAAAATCGTCAGATCGTCACCATCTCGCATGAACACGGAGAAGCCATGCGCGACATCGCGGAACGTGTACACAATATCTCCACAGTCGCGGTACAAACCGCCGAGCAAGCCGCGCGCACCGCCGCCAGCAGCGGGAACCTGACGCAACTCGCCGACCGGCTACAGAATATCGTCAGCCATTTCAAACTATGAGCTTCTCGGCAGACACCGACCGGAGCGAGTTTTCCAGTTTCGGCAAGGCGCGGGAAAGCCGTGGGGCCACTCCCCACAACGAAGAGCAACACCGCCAAAGGCGAAAAGGCGCGCACAACAGTCCCGAGGTTTGGCTGGCCATGGGGCATGCTATTGGCGACTGAGTTGCGATTCCCCATATGCTACCCTGCCGCCATGGGCGACAAAGCCATCATCGGCAAGGACATCCTGAAACAATTCACCCTCGGCTTCGCCAATCTGATCTTCCACCTCGACATCGACCCGGATCCCGACCACCTGGAACTGCTGGACACCGAGAGTCAGCGTACCGAGGACCGTCACACCGACTTCCTCGCCCGGGTGCGCTCACGCCATGACGGCCGGTCCCTTCCTGCTGCACATCGAAGTCCAGAACGACAATGTCGCAAACTCCATCGTAACGCGCCTGAAGGCGCTGACGCGTCGATGAAAAGCAGTTCCGCCGCTATTTCGACATGCTGGAAGTGCTGTCCATCAACCGGGAACTGAAAGACGAGATGAAGGAGGTCGAAAACATGCTGCGTGAAATCGATCGCACCCAGTTGCCTTCTATGATCTGGGGGTTGAGAAAGGGACCGAGAAGGGCCGTACCGAAGGTCGTCTCGTCGTGGCCCGTAATCTGATCCAACTGGGTCGGTTGGGCGATGACACCATTGCCCAGGTCGCTGGTCTGACGGTCGGGACCATTCAGACGCTACACCGCGACATGGCGGACGATAGCGTCAACTGATTACGGATTCGGTCGATCACTTGGCGACTCAGCCGATCCTGGTGGGCAGGCTGACAGGCCGCGCAGGCGTAGTCAACACTACGTTGAGCCGCCCGACCGAGTGAACGCCAGTCAGCGCGCCGCATTGGGCGGCCGCAGTCATGAACGGGTGAGAAATCCGGGTTAGAGCCTATGTATGTACGTCGCCGAGCGTAATTCCCGCGCTTGTTCAACCAAGCGATCGTGGTGGGTGAACAGGATCACTTGCGTCTTCCCCGCCAAGTCGGCGAGCGCCTGTAGCGCCGCCGCCGATCGTTTGTCGTCGAATTCGATGAGTACATCGTCGACGATGAATGGCATCGGTTCGGCGGCGCGCATGTATTTTTCCAGCGAGGCGAGACGCAAGGCGAGATAGAGCTGGTCGCGGGTGCCGGCGCTCATGCCGGTCACCGCAACGCTTTCACCGTTGCTGCGGACGCCGATGAGTACCGGGCGATCTTTTTCGTCGATATCGGCGACGAGCCGCTCGAAGGCTCCTTGTGTCAGGCGGGCGAAGTATTCACTTGCATGGCCGAGCAGTGGCCCTTGATTTTCCCGTCGGTAACGTTCTATCTGGTCGTGGAGGATACGTTCTGCGAGCCGGGTTCGCGCGTAGCGCTCCGCGTCGGCGCGCAGGCCGGTCAACATGGCTTGAGCCTGTTCGGCCAGCCCGGCGGCCTTGGCGCCGCCATCCATCAGTTCGAGTTCCCGGGCTTCCCGGCCTCGGGTTTCCGCCAGTTTGGTGCGCTCGGTCTCCAGGTTGTCGATGCCTGCTTCCTGCTCGGCTATCTGGGCCGGCAGGCTGTCGGCGTCCACCCGCGCGGCCTGTGCCTCGAGTTCGCCGAGGGTGATGCCTTCGCCCGCCTCTTCCAGTTCACGTTCCAATGTCTCCAGCTCAACGCGCAGCCCGCGATGCTCAACCGAACGCTGTTCGGCCTGTTCCAGTTGCTCGGGATGCTGACAACCGGCTTCGTGGCACAGCACGTCGAGTCGTTCGCTCATGGCGCGATAAATGGCTTCGGCATCCTGGATGTCGAGACGGTATCGCTCGACCTGTTTTTCGATCTCGCCACGCCGGCTGGCGGCGGCGCGCTCCTCGGACAACAACGCATTCAGGCTCGACACCGCTTCATCAACCGGCAAGCCGGCCAGTTCCGCATCGACGGCGGCGGAAACGGCCCTGACCTCGCTGGCGAACGCCGCCGCGTCGGTTTCGATCGCTTGCAGGCGTTGCCCAAGCGCTTCAGCTTCAGCCTGTTTCTTGAATGCCTCGCGCAGTTTTTCGATGATGTCGTCGGCCTCGACCGGGGTGCTGTCCGCTGGCAGGCCGAGTACGGCGAGCCATTTTCGCCATTCGCGCTCCCAGCCTTCCATGGCTTGGCTGGCCTGGTCGTGGGCATTGCTCGCCAGCGTCAAGCGGGTTTCCAGGTCGCGTCGTTCCTTTTCCAACGCGGTGTGCTGATCTGTTGCGTCGTCCAACAAATGGACGACGCGTTCGCTCTGCCGCAACAGACTTTCCAATGTGTTGCTGGATGTCTCCGGGCTAGCGTGTTTGCGAAGCGAAGCGAGCAGCTCCCGAATATGCGCGTCGCGCCGCTGTTCCCGTTGCTGGAGCCGGTTTTCCATTTCTCGCAGCCGCCGCGCGTGTTCCCGCAATGTCTCCAGCCGCGCGAGCCAGGCGCGCATCTCGCGTGGCGCCTGCGGCTGGATGTCTAGGGATGCCCACAGCGCCCGCCAGTCGGCATCGAAACGCGCGCGGCGCTGGTCATGGGCCGCGTGTTCTTGCTCCAGCGCTTGCCGCGCCTGTGTCAGGGAGGCATCCATGGCTTGTAGACCGGCGCGCCGGTTGACGCGCTCGGCCTCGCGGCGCAGGCGGTCGGCGAGTTCGTCGGCTGTCTCGATATACCGTGTGAAGTCTTCGGACAGATGGTTGTCCAGCGTTTCGCCGGTAGACCAGCGATCGCGCAACTGCCGCCATATCCGGTCACGCTGCTCGCGCGCCTGGTCGAGGTCATCCTCGCTGGGTATGTCGCCGACGCGCAGCATCTCGTCCAGTTGCCGCGCGACAGTATGTTGCTCTTCGACGATGTCGCGCTTTCTGTCGCGCAGTTCGGCACGCTCTGCTTGCAGCTTGGCATCCCGTTGCTCGAAGCCATCCAGCGTCGAGGCATGCGGCGTCGCCAGCCCGGCAACCGCCTCCAGGTTGCCGCGCCATGGCGACAAGCGCGATAACATGGCCAGGCAATCATCCCGCAGGGTGTCGCACTCAGCCCGCTCCGACTGTATCACCTCATCGATATCGCCAAGCTTGCGCGCGGCGTCGATGGCGCCATGCAGCGTAACGCTGGAGCGCGCTTCCGGCAATCCGGCGAGTTGGCCACGGCAGGCTTCCAGGCCGTCCTCGGCCTCGCGCCGGCTGTCGGCGGCCTGGCGTAAAGCCGATTGCAATTCGACCTGTCGGCGGCCCAATTCGGCGATGCGTTGCCGTTTGCTCGCGGCTGGGCGCATGGCGTCGATATCCACTGGCCCGGCATCCGGCCGAACCGATTTCAACAGCGCATCGGCATCTTCCAGTAGTTGTTGCCGTTGTGCGCGCAGGCCCGGGCTGTCGCGCTGCGCCTTGAGATAGGCGCCAAATTCGGCATGCAGCGCCTCGATGCGCTCGGCATGCCGCAAGACTTCCGAGCGGAGATTCAGCTTGGCGAGTTCCCGTTGCGCTGTCTCCAGGCGTGGGCGTGTCCTCGCCAATAGCGTTTGCGCCTTGTCACGTTCGCGCTGGAGTTCGCGACGGCGCGTGGGAAACTCTTCACTCAACGCTATGACTTCGCTCATACTCGCCAACGATTCCAGCAACACGCGACGCCGGGCAAGACGCGGCAAGGCACGCTGAAGGCGCTTCAAGCGGTGCATCTCGGCGCGCGCGTGGCGCAGTTTACTTTCGACCGTCGCCAGTTCCTGGCCAGCTTGTTCCCAGGCCTGCTGGCGCGCCTCCCATTCACGCGACGACAAGGAGTGCCGCTGAATCTCTTTCTTCAACTGCTGGTATTGCTTCACCGCCGCGTTGATCTTCTGCGTGGAGCCACGCGGACGGAACAGCGCATCGGCTTCCGCTCGCAAGCGTTCCAAAACAGCATGCAACGACTGGCTGCCGAGCGCGGCGGAGAACAGTGCCTGGCCGATCTCTCCCCGCTGCTTGAGAATCTCTTCGCCTCCCCGCACCAGCGCTGGGTGGTCGATGCCAAACAGGGTTTCGAACACCTCTTCGCCGACTCCATGCAGAAATGGAATCAGACGGTCTTCCTCCATCGGTTGGCCAGCGGCGTCCAACAGGGTCTTGGCACGTCCCTTGCGGCGCACGACTTCCAACTCTCGGCCGTCGGTGTCGCGCAATAAACCACCAATGCGCAATTTCGGCTTGTCATGTATGAAATCGTCTCGGGTGTTCCCTGGCACGCCGTACAGCAATGCCTTCAGGCCGCGCAACGCGGCGCTCTTGCCCGCCTCGTTCGGCCCATGAATGACATGAAAATCGCTGTCGCCCGCGTCCAGCGTCAGCGAGCGGCCGGTGAACGGCCCGAAGGCGATCAGGTCGAGGCGCGCTATTCTCATACCGCTGTCTCCCGCGACAACAGGCGGGTCAGCAGCAGCGCTTTGATGTCCTCCAGTGAGTCCTTCAAGACATTCCTGTCGGTCGGATCGAAGGCATCCTCGCCCATGAGGAGTTCAGCCGGCAGCTTCTTGCGCAGAGGCAGTAGCGCGTCAGCAAGGGATTGCAGCGATGCCTCATCGAGTTCGAGCGCCTGGACCGCGCCGAGCAAACCGCCAAGGACATCGTCACGGGCCAGCGCATCGTCAATGGAGAGCATCGCGCGGGTGGCGAATACGACCTTCTCCAGCCAGATGCCTGCGCCGCCCAGGCCGGACGCCAGCGCGCGATATTCCTGCTCCCAGTGATCGCGCGCGGCATGCAATTCGGCATGCGCCGAACTGACGCCCTCGATGCTCAGCCGCGCGGCGACAGGTCGGCCGTCGGCCTCGTCGAGCAAGCGCCGAAGACGCTCCGCAAGCCGTTGGTGGATCTCGTCGACATCCGCGCAGCCGCTGGCATCCAGTCGGCACCACGCCCAACGCATCACATCCAGCTCGCGTGGCTCGACGGCGACGACGCGCCCCTCATCAACGCTGACCAGGGTGCAACCCTTGGCGCCGGTCTCGCAGATATGCCGCCCCTGGATATTCCCGGGAAACACGATCCAGGGTTCCTTGGCGACGATCTCGCGCTGGTGTACATGGCCCAGCGCCCAATAATCGTAGCCCTTGGAGCGCAGGCCATCGACATGGCAGGGCGCGTAGGGTTCGTGGCCCGGCTTGCCGTCCAGGCAGGTATGTAGCATGCCGATGTTGAAAAATCCGGGTTCGGCCCGCGGATAGGCAAGCGACAGATCGTCCGTAACCGCCCGTCGGGCGAACCCCTGAGCGTGAATCGCCACGCCCAAGTCGTCGAGGATCTCGGTTTGCGGTTCGCGACTGGAGAACTGGGTGACGTTGTCCGGCAGGCGCAATGAACGCGTGATCTGGCTCGCCGCATCGTGGTTGCCAGTGATCAGGAATACGCGGATGCCGGCCTCTTTCAGGCGTGTCATGCATTTGTTGAAATACAGACCGGTATTGTAGTCCTTCCAATCGCCATCGTAGAGATCGCCAGCGATCAACACGAAGTCCACTCGCTCGTCGATCGCCAACGCGATCAACCTGTCAAAGGCGCGCCGCGTCGCGCCGCGAATCTCCTCGACCGGCGCGCCCTCATAAAGATCCAGCCCGCGCAGCGCGCTGTCGAGATGGATATCGGCGGCGTGCAGAAACCTCCAGGCATTCATCCCGTCGCCACCCCGCCGCCACGCTCGCAAGTTAAAATGCCCATCGGTACCACCACCAGCATGGCAAAGCAGGCGCCCTGCCAGGTGGTATAGGTCTCATCAGTATAATTTGGCAATATCTGGCTGGGAAGCATATCCCCGCTCCGCTGTTCGATACGCCAAGTATCACCTCGATGTGGTAATGCGGCAAGGCGGTTCCATGACGCTGATCGAATACGCTGACTGTGGCTTTTACTCACCACCAATGCGAAGCAACCCATGGTGGATCAAACAACAAAGATGAAACTCCCAAGCCAGTTCGTGAAAGGCATCGTGTTACTCAGCCTACTGCTGATGGTGGCAACCTACCCGCACAAGGACGCACTGCCCGAACCAGACTACTATGCCAGCCCGCCAACACCGCCAATACAACGCAACACCCGGTTGAAGCCCTTCGAAACCGAGGTGAATGGCGAGCGTTACCAGATATCGCCACGCTTCGACTATGAGTTGGAAGGCGTGATCGTCAGCGCCCATGAAGCCGACGCGCTCGGCGACATCTGGCATCACGACAAATGGCATGATTTCCTGAACACCCGCGATCTGTGCGTGATCTGGGGCGACAACCTGTCCAGCGGTGTCTACCGACAGATGGTTTTCGAAAACGACAGTTGGACCTGCTGGGCCTATTGGCCGAACGCCGGGGTACGTAGTCGCTTCGACATGACCCAGCTATCGAACAATCATCTGCTGACCGATGACCCGGCGATCAATGACATCATCATGGATGCGCGCATCGGCGACCGCGTGCGTCTGAAAGGCCAACTGGCCAGCTATCGCAACCTGGATAACGGCTTCTTCCGTGACACCAGCACGGTGCGCAACGATACCGGCAACGGCGCCTGCGAAACCATCCACGTGCGAGAGTTCGAGATCCTCGAACGCGCCAGCACCACGGCGCGACGGCTTTTCGACTTGGCGAAATGGATCCTGACGGTTTCCCTATCCATCGGCCTGTTGCTCTTCTTCCTCACGCCAGCGCGCGGCATCAACGAATAACGAGTCCTGACTTTCATGATGGAGAAACATCCCAGATCGTGAAAGGTCGCCCGTGATCCTGCCGCAAGACGTCCGAGGCAGGATCACAGCCAACTGGCGGGCGATCATCACGCGAATAAGCAAACCGTCACCTTCACCGCCCGAGCGTTCACCCGGCCCGACGAAGCATGAAGCGGAAATGCATGATCAGGCGTGGCAGAAAAGCCACCAGCGCCAACAAACCAAGCGCCAACAACGCCTTCTGCATCAATCTTTCACTACCCGCGACCGCCTCGCCACCGACGTATCCCAGATAGGTGTAGGCGACAGAGCCAGGTAACATGCACACGGCGCTGGCGATCAGGTAATGAGACACGCGAATGCGCGTCAAGCCCAAGGCATAGTTCAGTAGATTGAATGGAAACAACGGCACCAATCGGACAAAGGCGACAAAGCGCCAGCCCTCCATCTCCACACCCGCCTTCAAGCGTGCCAGCCGGACACCGCCCTTGCGTTCCACCCAGTCGAAAGCCAGATAGCGCGCGATCAGAAAGGCCATCGATGCGCCCAGGCTGGCGCCGGCAAGATTATAGAACGCGCCCAACACCGGCCCGAACAAGGCACCTCCCGCCAGGGTCAGAACCGAACCGGGAAGAAACAATATCGCGCCGATCGCATAGACGCCGATGAACAACAACGGAGCAGCAACGCCGGCCTGCTCGACCCACTGCCGCAACGCCGCCGCATCCAGACGCTCCCGATGGAAGAATGCCAGGCCGATACCCAACATCAGCAAGACGAGTAACGATACGCGCGCCGCGCTATGCTTCGTCATCGTTACGCCAGGCACGCCGGTTGATCACATAGCCGCTGACAGGCGCGACAAAGGGTAGCGCCAGCATGCCCGGTAGGCGGTTCACCAATTTCTGCTCACGATACTTGTGGATGCCGATGGTCATCCCCAGATGCCCGCCACGTGGCCGGTCGCGATAGGTGCCGAACAAACGGTCCCACCAGGTCAGGTTGAAACCGAAGTTGCTGTTGGTCTCGTCATCCTCCACCGAATGATGGACACGGTGCATGTCTGGCGTGACCAGGAACCAGCGCAGCATTCGATCCAGACCCGTCGGAAGACGCACATTGGAATGATTGAACATCGCGGTGGCATTCAGCAACACCTCGAAGATCACCACCGCGACCAATGGCGGGCCAAGCAGCAGGATGGTGGCAAACTTGATCAGCATCGAGAGAATGATCTCCAATGGATGAAAGCGCGCGCCAGTGGTCACGTCATAGTCCAGGTCGGCATGATGCACACGATGCAGACGCCAAAACAGTGGCACGGCATGCACCATCACATGCTGTAGATAGATCACCAGATCCATCACCACCACCGACAGCACCAGCGCCATTCCGACCGGCGCATCGTAATAGTTGAACAACCCCCAGCCATGCCGTTGGGTCACCGCGGCGACACCCACCGCGGCGGCCGGGAACAACAACCGCAAGACGACACTATTCAGAACGACCAAACCCAGATTGTTCGCCCAGCGGACGCCCTTGGGCACGCTCAGTGGACGACAAGGGAGCAACACCTCCCAGATCGCCATGACGACAAAAATACCGAAAAAGAAAGCGAGGCGAACACCTACCTCGTGGCTGAGAATCCAATTGTTCCAGTTCATACCCTCTCCCATGTTCGCTACCCGGATATTTCACCAGACCGCGCGAATGCTGAAAATTTTTCTTTGCTGTTCAATGTCTTGAATGGACAAACGTCGAGCCACAAGCGGCATCCGATGACGCTCTCCGATTTTTCCCTCCATCTCGCCCAAAGTGTCCACCAGTCGATGAACGAGATCGACTTTTATCGGGCCTGACGACCCAAACCAAAATCCTTCCGGGAAAATTCGTTAGGATAAATGTACCCGGCTGGTTACCCGTGAAGCGCCTGCGGGAACGCCGTGAATACCTCCCGTAGGCTTGGCCTCGGCATAATCCACGGGGCGGTGGGGAATACTGGAAATACCGGGAGCATTTTCAGTGCCTCGCCTCGGACATCCCGTGGATGCATCACGGACAACCCTTCATGATCCGTAGAGCGCTTCGGCCTCGACATAACAGGCCGTTGAAAAATGGCATTTTTCAACGGCCTGTGTGCGGTACAGGGATGTACCGCCATTTTCGATGACTGTAAGTCATTGAAAAACGCCATGGAAGGACTTTTTCAACACCTTGATAAGAGCCAGCCGGGTGAAACATCCAGGCTATAATAAAGCACGACATAAGTTCAATTGATTTATTTAACTATTGAATAACAAGCGAGGATACATGTCAACCGAAAACTTCAAGCACGACCTGTTCAATCAGTTCGCCCGAGTGGCCAAGGCGATGAGCAACGGCTACCGACTGGAACTGCTGGAGTTTCTCGCCCAGGGTGAGCGCAGCGTGGACGCACTAGCGCGACTCTCGGGCCTGAGCGTGGCGAACACCTCGCAACATCTGCAACAACTGCGCCAGACAGGCTTGGTGGCCAACCGCAGGGAAGGACACAAGGTTTTCTATCGCATCAGTGGAGACGATGTCATCGCATTGCTCGGGTCACTACGCGCCGTGGCCGAGCATCGTCTCGCCGACGTCGACCGTCTCGTCGACGACTACCTCAAGGTAAAAGACAGCCTGGAGCCGGTACCAGCGAGAGAACTGCTGAAGCGGGCCAAGCACGGGTTGGTGACCGTCCTCGACGTGCGGCCGACGGAAGAATACGCCGCCGGACATCTACCCGGAGCGATCAATATCCCCCTGGAAGAGCTGGAAAGGCATCTGGACACGCTGAGTCCCTCGCGGGAAATCATCGCCTATTGCCGGGGACCACACTGCGTGCTTGCCTTCGACGCGGTGGAACAACTGCGTAAAAAGGGAATCGATGCCAGAAGACTGGACGGTGGGTTACCCGAATGGAGATTGGAGGGGTTGCCGGTGGAGGTATAGGTATAGGGCATCTCGAAAAATCGAGATGCCCGAATGGGACAAAGATCCCCCACCCTTTCCGATCACGATAAGTGATGGAAAATGTGAGCAAAGAGGCAATCGCATTTTCGCTTTGCGACGAGAAAATGCCATGGAAGGCATTTTTCGAGATCCCCTATAGTCTCACGGCCTTGATGCCATGGTGTTGCTCATCCCGCAGGACCGCTCCACGGCGGTCCCGCGACGGACCACAGGCAACCCGCAGGCGACTTACGCCCGGCAAAAAAAACCGCGCTCGAAAGCGCGGTTTTCACGGTCGATGCGGTGGTCGCGGAAGCATGCGGCCCGCCGCGACGACTGGAGCATCGATTACTTCGTGATGATTTCCACGCGACGGTTCTTCGCGCGGCCTTCACGCGTGCTGTTGTCGGCGATTGGGTTGCTCTCGCCTTCACCACGTACCTCAATGTCGTCGATACCCAGGGACTCAAGGTAGTTGGCGACGGACTGCGCGCGACGCAAGGACAATTGCATGTTGTAGGCTTCCGGACCGGTACTGTCGGTATAACCGATGACTTCGACACTCTCATGCCCGGGAGAGGCTTTCACGCGCTCGGCGAAATCGGCCAGACTATCCTTCATCCCCGGCTTCAGCACGGCGCTGTCGAAATCGAACTCTTCCTCAACCAGCTTCAGGTCCAGCGTCATGTTCTCGACAATGGCGCAACCATCGGAATCGACCTTGGAGCCAACCGGAGTGTTCGGGCATTGATCACGATCATCGTTCACCCCATCGCCATCGGAATCACCAGGCTCGGGAGCAGCGACGGGCGCTGGCGCCGGCGCTTCCTTTTCAATCACATCGCCACAAGCTTCCAGCGCGCCCGGATTCGGCCAGGAACCCTTCCAGCATTCACCATAGCCATCAGTCACAACCTCGCCCGAGGAATCCGTCAGGTAGCCAGCGATCGCGCCCTGAGGCAACATAGCGCCTGCGGTAGCCATACCCATGGCCGCGACCAGGCCGGTTAACTTCTTGTTGAACTGTTTCATTTGACTCACCGTCTCCATAAAAATTTTCAATTATCAATGTTTAAACATCAGATATACACGCTTAAGCATTCCACATTTCCATCAAAAAATCCAGCGCTTCTTGACATTTTTTACAACGTTGCGATATTGCAACACAATTACGGCCCCCCCCCTTCGGCAAGCGGATTCCCGTCATCCGCCGGATGCTACCATAGCCTCCCGACCAACCTGAAAGTATGCTTAAGGAGACATTCATGAACGATACCTCTTTCGAGCTGCGCGCCGACCAAACCCTGGAATCCATCGTCGAAGCGCTGGAGGCACTCGACACCCTGGACGATACAGAGATCGACCTGATCGACGGCGTGCTAACACTCGAATTCGACGACGGCAGCCAAATCATCATGAACCGTCAAGCAGCCGCCAACCAACTGTGGATGGCCTCGCCCGACGGTCCGGCGCACTTCGACATGCGCGACGATGGCTGGAAGAACGATAAAACAGGCGAGGATCTGGCCGACGCGCTCGGCAACGTACTTTCACGCAAGCTCGGCACCCAGGTCGCCAT
>JALSSX010000011.1 GCA_026984055.1 Sedimenticola sp.
GAGGAGATGGGCGCCAATGAACAGGATGTCGGTGATGGCCTGGGTGTATCTGCCGCGCTGCCGAATGATGGAGATGCCAGCCTGATGGATCGAATCTCTCTGCTGGAATCGGAGATCAGCATGTTGAAACTGGCCGTTATGAAGGATCGCCAGTTGTTGCGCAAGGCGGTTATGATGCAGCTTGAAGACGACGTTGATGTCGAGTAGCGCTGGTGCCGGCGGGCCGTTACGCATCATCTGCATCGTTGGCGCGCGGCCAAACTTCATGAAGATTGCGCCCGTCCTGCGTGCTTTGAAGGCCCGTGGTGTCGAAACCATGTTGGTGCATACCGGTCAGCATTACGATCAGGTGATGAAAGAGGATTTCTTCGATCAGTTGGGTATTCCAACGCCCGATGTCGATCTCGAGGTGGGTTCCGCCAGTCATGCTCAACAGACTGCCGAGATTATGAAGCGTTTCGAGCCGGTGCTGCTGGAGGATCGGCCGGACGCGGTGCTCGTGGTTGGCGATGTCAATTCGACCATCGCCTGTGCGTTGGTGGCGGTGAAGGAACATGTGCCCGTCGTGCATGTCGAGGCCGGCTTACGCAGTTTCGATCGTTATATGCCGGAGGAGATTAACCGAATACTCACGGATCAACTTTCCGATCTGCTGTTCACTACCGAGGAAGCGGGCGCGGCGAATCTGCAAGCCGAGGGGATTCCACGCTCTCGGGTGCATTATGTCGGCAACGTGATGATCGATACGCTGAAGGCGAATCTCGATCGCGCGTCCCGGTTGGAAGATGTGATGCAGCGTCATGCGCCGGGCGCGCTTTCGCTCGTTGGCGAGGCGGGTTACAGTCTGCTGACCCTGCATCGTCCCTCCAATGTCGATGACCCGGAAGTATTGGCGGGTCTGGTCGATACGCTGATCGGACTCGCGGAGAAGGTGCCGGTGATCTTTCCGATGCACCCGCGTACCCATGCTCGTCTGGAGAGCGGCGGCTTGATCGTTCGTCTGGAGGCTTCCGATCATGTCGCGTTGTTACCGCCGTTGCCTTACCTGGATCTATTGGGTTTGATGGCGAATGCCCGCTATGTATTGACGGATTCCGGTGGTATCCAGGAAGAGACGACCGCGTTGGGCGTGCCCTGCGTGACATTGCGCGAGAATACCGAACGGCCGATTACCGTGACGGAAGGCACCAACGAAATCGTGGGAACCTCGTCGACCCGGATTCAAGAGGTTGTCGAGAATATTCTGGAGACTGGGGGTAAGTCGGGGCGTGTTCCCGAGTTCTGGGACGGTCGGGCGGCGGACCGGGTAGCCGAGGTGGTGGAAGCATGGTTGGTCGACAGGCGTCGCGTCGGGAGCGCGCGGGCATGACATTGAAATCCACTTTGTCCGCGCCGGTGTTGCGCACGCAGCCGATCACCAATGGCATGTCCGTCGATGTCGAGGATTACTTCCAGGTGTCCGCGTTCGAGAAGCAGGTCGAGCATGCCGCCTGGGATCGTTACGAATGTCGGGTGGAACGGAATGTGGAGCGCATTCTGGCGCTGTTCGATCAGGCCGACGTCAAGGCTACCTTTTTCACCTTGGGCTGGATCGCAAAGCGTTATCCCGGGATGGTCGCGCGTATCGTCGGCGCCGGTCACGAGCTGGCGAGTCATGGTTGGGAACACATTCGCGTGACCAGCCAGCAACCCGGGGTGTTTCGCGATGATATCCGCCGTACCAAGGAGCTACTGGAAGATCTGGGTGGTGCGCCGGTACGTGGCTATCGCGCGGCCAGCTATTCGATTGGCCGGGACAATCTCTGGGCGCTCGATGAACTGCGTGATGCCGGCTATCGTTACAGCTCGAGTATTTTTCCAATCAATCATGATCTCTATGGCATGCCGGAGGCCCCACGATTTCCCTTCCATCCCTTGCCGGGCGATGATTTCATCGAGATCCCGGTTACTACGGTCAATGCGTTGGGTAAGCAGTGGCCGGCGGGCGGTGGTGGTTGGTTCCGTTTCTTTCCCTACGCCTTGAGTCGCTGGGCGATCCGGCGCGTGAACCGGCAGGAAGGCATGCCCGGGGTATTCTACTTCCACCCCTGGGAGATCGATCCCCGTCAGCCGCGCATCGCCGGTATCAGTCGCAAAGCGAAGTTCAGGCATTATCTGCACCTGGACCAGATGGAGTCCAGACTGAAGCGCTTGCTCGGGGATTTGCATTGGGATCGCATGGACAGGATATTTTTGCCCCGGGACGAGGCGTCGACAACTTTATTTGAATCGGGAAGAACAGCGTGAATGCGGCACTTGGTGGTTTGACTCTCCGTACGCTCGATAGCGGTGATACCCAGCGTTGGGACGATTTCGTTGCCTCCTGTCGGGAAGCGAGTTTCTTCCATCGCGCCGGTTGGCGGACGATCATGCAAGAGGTTTTCGGTCATACGGCCTATTTCCTGTTTGCCGAACGGGACGGCATGATAGAAGGCGTATTGCCATTGGCGCATATGAAGAGCTTGCTGTTCGGTGACCGGCTCAGTGCATTACCGTTCTGTGTCTATGGTGGCGTGGCGGCCAACACCGATGCGGCGCGCCAGGCGTTGTTCAACGAGGCGGAAAGCCTTGCGGAAAAGCTTGGTGTTACCTCGATCGAATTCAAGCACGAACAGCGCCAGCATGCGGATTGGCCGGTAAAGGACGATCTGTATTTCACCTTCAGGAAAGACATGGCCGAGGATGACGACGCCATTCTGCTGGCCATTCCGCGCAAGCAGCGTGCGATGGTGCGCAAGGGCATCAAGGCCGGCTTGGAACTCGAAATCTGCGAGGATGCCGCGTTGGTTTATGCTTTATATGCGGAGAGTGTCAGGAATCTGGGTACACCGGTATTCAGCCGCAAGCTGTTTCCAGCGCTCGCCGAGGTATTTGGTGATGCTTGTGAAATGGCTGTGGTGAAGCATGAAGGGCAGCCGGTGGCCGGTGTGCTGAGCTTCTATTTTCGCGATCAGGTATTGCCGTATTACGCGGGTAGTATTCCTCGGGCACGGGTATTGAAGGCGCATGATTTCATGTACTGGAAGCTGATGTGTCATGCGCGAGCCCGGGGCGCCAGTGTCTTCGATTTCGGCCGTAGCAAGGCCGGCACTGGTCCGTTTTCGTTCAAGAAGAACTGGGGCTTCGAACCCCGGCCACTACATTATGAATACTGGCTGAAGCCAGGCGAATCCCTGCCCGAACTGAATCCATCCAATCCCAAATACCGTCTTGTCATCGATACCTGGAAGAAATTGCCGCTGCCGCTGGCCAATCTTCTCGGGCCGATGATATCCCGGCATCTGGGCTAGCCCACCGGCGTGTCGGCGATACGATGAAACCCTCCTTGCTGATGCTTTGCCATCGGATTCCCTTTCCCCCCGACAAGGGGGACAAGATTCGTTCTTATCACCTGTTGCGCGAGGTTAGTCAGGATCATGCCGTGGTACTTGGCGCCTTTGTCGACGACGAAAGCGACTGGCGATATAGGCAGGCATTGGAAGCGATCTGCGAAGCGGTCTATCTGCATCCCTTGTCGCCGCGCATGGCGAAACTGAAGAGCCTGAAGGGCCTGCTTGATGGGCGACCCTTGAGCCTGCCGTATTACCACTCGACGGCCTTTTCCTCCTGGGTTGAAAAAAGTATCGAAAAGTATCGGCCTGAAAATATTCTGGCTTACTCCTCGGCGATGGCGCAGTTCGTCATGTCGGATGCCTACCGGGACATCCATCGCGTGATGGATTTCGTCGATGTGGATTCGGACAAATGGCGCCAGTACGCGGCGGTGAAATCCTGGCCGACGAGTTGGATCTATAATCGCGAAGCCGACCGTCTGCTGGCCTATGAAAAGCAGGTTGCATCTTCCTTCGATCAGAGCTTCTTCGTCTCCAGAGCCGAGGCTGAGTTGTTCAACCAATTGGTTCCGGGTTTGGCGCATCCCGCCGCTTACTTCAACAATGGCGTGGATACCGATTACTTTTCGGTGGATGCCGATGTGCCGGCGGTTTACGAAGACGATGCGCCACGCTTGGTGTTTACCGGGGCAATGGACTATTGGCCAAATATCGAAGCGGTCGTCTGGTTCGCGGAAGAGGTGATGCCGGTACTGCGTCATCGATGGCGTGATCTGCGTTTTGTCATCGTTGGGTCCAAACCCGCGGAAGTGGTGGAAAGGCTTGCCAGGAAAGACGGGGTGAGCGTAACCGGACGCGTGCCCGATGTGCGTCCCTATGTGCGCGATGCCTGGGCTGTCGTGGCACCACTGCGTATCGCGCGCGGCATTCAGAACAAGGTATTGGAAGGCATGGCCATGGGGCGGCCGGTATTGGCAACCGACGCGGCGCTGGAAGGTATTATCGCCGAGGATGGCCGCGATCTGCTCGTTGCGAACGATGCCCAGGACTTTCTGCGTAGCCTGGAATTGCTGGAAGACTGGCGGCGGGCCGGGGCCATCGGGCAGGCGGCGCGACGGCGAGTCATCGACGGATACGCCTGGCACAATAGTCTGAAGCCTGTGCTATCGGCGTTGAGATGACAGTCGCTGTGTATTTCTCACACTTCAGAGACCGGAACGAGTGGAACACAGTACTCGATGCGTGTGTTTCGACGGCTAGGTCCATGGAAAACCAAATATGAAGATTTCTGCGTGTTGGAAAAAGGCGGCGGGGTATCTGCTTTTGCTGGTCGTGCTGGTGGTAGCGGTGTTCTTCGATACCTGGGCCGCCATGGTGCATACCTGGATGAGCTCGGCAACCTTCACCCATGGGTTCCTGGTCGTGCCGATCAGCGTCTGGTTGATCTGGGATCGCTGGGATAGCTATCGCGCGCTGGCGCCGCGTTTCGATTGGTGGCCGTTGCTGGGTGTGTTGCTTGCCGGCTTCGCCTGGTTGTTGGGGAGTCTTGCCAATGTGCTGGTGGTACAGGAGTTTGCTGTCGTCGCGATGTTGATCGCGGGCGCCTGGGCGATGCTTGGCCACGATGTTGCCAAACGTCTGATGTTTCCACTCGGCTTTCTGTTCTTCATGGTGCCGGTCGGCAAGGCGTTGGTGCCTTCGATGATGGAGATCACCGCGACCTACACCGTGGATATGTTGCGTTGGACCGGTATCCCAGTGTATCGCGAGGGCATGTACTTCACCTTGCCCACGGGGAGCTGGTCGGTGGTCGAGGCATGCAGTGGGGTGCGCTACCTGATCGCTTCGGTGACTCTGGGTTTCCTGTATGCCTATCTGACCTATTCCAAGTTGTGGAAACGGGCGCTGTTCATTCTGCTGTCATTCATCGTGCCAGTGATTGCCAATGTTTTGCGCGCCTATATGATCGTCATGCTTGGGCATCTGAGTGACATGAAGATTGCGGTCGGCGTGGATCATCTGATCTATGGTTGGATCTTCTTCGGCATCGTGATGGCGATACTCTTCTATATCGGCTCTTTCTGGAAAGATCAGGACGCGGTGCGTCCCAAGGTCGATCCTGGGGCCGCGCTGCCGGATCTCAAGGATTGTCAACGTTCGAATGTGGCGATCTTTCTCCTTGTGCTCGCGCTGAGCTATATGGCGTGGCCGGTCGCGGCGTCCTGGATGCGGAGTCAGACGCTGGCCGAGGTGCCAAC
>JALSSX010000012.1 GCA_026984055.1 Sedimenticola sp.
GACAGATCGACGCTGAGGGTACCGCCGGCGCCACCGGCGGCAGCATATACCGAGAACGAACCCGTATAGGCGAACAGGTTAAGCATGCGTCTATCCGCCGCTTCATCGCGGACCATCCGACGGGTGAGGCGATGATCGAGAAACAAGCCGGTATCCAGATAGCGATGTAGATTGACCTCGAAACGCAGGCCGTTTTCAACGACGACGCGGGTTTCGCCGCGTTCGCTGCTGGCTTCATACTGACGATTACCGCGTTGGCGCTCGCGGGTCTTCAGTACCACGTCCGGTTTGGCGATGTCGAGTGTCGCGGCCAGGCCGGCTTGCAGGCTGTCCCAATCGAAGGACTCACAGCGCTTGCCATGGAAGGCCTGAAGGTGAATCTGGCCGTCGTACCAGTCGATTGCGAACGGGAATTCCGGCATGTCCCGGTCATAGAGACGATAACAGCTGACTGCCTCGCGTTTCGCCCAGCGCGACAGATGCCGATGGTTCTTGCGCACCCGGTTGTAGAGTGGTTGAAACTCAGCGTCCATGCTTCACTGCGGCGATGGTCAGCGCCGCCCAGCCTCCGAGAAATGCCAGCCCGCCAAGGGGCGTGACCATGCCGAAGCCGCGCGCGCCAGAGACTGCAAGCAGATACAGGCTGCCGGAGAACAGCAGGATGCCGAGCAGAAACAGCCAGCCGGCGCGGCGTAGCCAGGGGCTTTCGTGGTGCTTCAGCAACAGGCCTGTGGCGAGCAGCGCCAACGCATGCACGGCGTGATATTCTACGCCGGTGTGGAATGCCGCCAGCATGGAAGCATCGATACGGGCCTTTAGCGCATGTGCGCCGAAGGCCCCGAATGTGACGCTGAGAAAACCATTGATGGCGCCAAGGGCGAGAAAGGTGTTCCGTTTCATCGCAGGAATTCTACCGGATCACGACCATAGCCGCGCGGGAAATCCGGGATTGCCGGTGTGCTCGATCTCGCCATCGAGGCAGGCGAGAGATTCGTGACCGCCAATATCCACCCGGCTGGCATCTTATTTCGATCCGGATGCCGGCTTCCGCGCGGTTTCAAGCGGTCGCGCGTATCCTATCCAGGCGTTTCCACATTACGCCGTAGTAGACCACGGGAATCACCACCAATGTCAGTACGGTGGAGACAAGCAGGCCGAAGATCAGCGAGATGGCCAGGCCGCCGAAGATCGGGTCGTCGATGATGAAGAAGCCGCCGATCATCGCGGCGATGCCGGTCAGCACAATAGGCTTGGCGCGTACCGCGGCGGATTGGATCACCGCTGCGGCGAAGTCCTTGCCTTCGCGTACCTGCTGGTTGATGAAGTCGACCAGCAGGATGGAGTTGCGCACGATGATGCCGGCCAGGGCGATCATGCCGATCATCGAGGTGGCGGTGAACTGCGCGCCCATCAGCGCATGGCCGGGCATGATGCCGATGATGGTCAGCGGAATCGGCGCCATAATGATCAGCGGCGCGAGATAGGAACGGAATTGCGCGACCACCAGCAGGTAGATCACCAGGAGTCCGACCGCGTAGGCGATGCCCATGTCGCGGAAGGTCTCGTAGGTAACCTGCCATTCGCCGTCCCATTTCAGGCTGTATTCGTAAGGGTTGGGCGGCTGGGTGATGAACCACTGCTCTGGCCCGTCTTTCTTCTTCAATGTGTCGGATATCTCGAACATGCCATACAGCGGGCTGTCGATCGGACCGGCCATGTCGCCGGTGACGAACACCACGGGTAGCAGATCCTTGTGATAGATGCTGTGTTCGCGCACGCCCTCGCGCACCTCGACCAGGCTGGACAGCGGCACCAGTTTGCCGGTCACCGCGCGCACCTTCAGTACCAGCAGTTGTTCGATGTCTTCCTTGTCCGCCTCGGCGTATTCCAGGCGCACCGGCACGGCATATTTCTGGTTCTTGCCATGCAGATAGGTGACATCCGAGCCGTTCAGCACGGTGGCCAGCGCCAATGTGATGTCGGCTTGCCCGACACCGAGGCGCGCGGCCTTCTCGCGATCGACCACCAGGGTGAATTTCGGCGCGGGATATTCGATGCTGTCGTCCACATCGACGATATCCGGCGTGGATTCGAACACCTTGCGCACGGCTTCGGCCTGGGCGATCTGACCGTCGTAGTCCAGTCCATAGATCTCGGCGACGATGGGAGCCTGTACCGGCGGTCCCGGCGGCACCTCGACGATCTTGGCGTTGCCGGCGTATTTGCCGGCGATCTTTTGTAGTGGCTCGCGTACCGCCAGCGCGATCTCATGGCTCTTGCGCTCGCGCGCATGCTTGTCGACCAGGTTGACCTGAATATCCCCGACGTTCGCGCCGCCGCGCAGGTAATACTGGCGCACCAAGCCGTTGAAGCTGATCGGCGAGGCGGTGCCGGCGTAGGTTTCGTAATCGGTTACTTCCGGGACTTGCGCCAGATAGGCGCCCATTTCGTCCAGCACCCGGTTGGTCTGCTCCAGGCTGGCGCCCTCGGGCATGTCCAATACCACCTGGAACTCGGATTTGTTGTCGAACGGCAACATCTTCATGATGACCGTCTTGTTTACGACCAGAAGCACCGCGCCGGCGATCAGCAGCAAGATGGCGACCAGCAGCAGCCAGCGATTCAGCCAGCCCTTGCGGCCGAGGAGAAATGGTGATATCAGGCGGGTGAAGAAGCGCGTCAAGCCGTTTGGTCGCTCAGCATGGCCAGTGGCGTGCTCGGCATGGTGATGCTGCACCTTCGATAGCATAAGGTTTGTCAGCCAGGGCGTGAAGATGAAGGCGACCGCCAGCGAGGCGAGCATGCCCATGCTGGCGTTGATCGGGATCGGACTCATATACGGCCCCATCAGGCCAGAGACGAAGGCCATTGGCAGTAGCGCGGCGATGACGGTGAAGGTCGCCAGGATCGTCGGTCCGCCGACCTCGTCGACCGCTGCCGGAATCAGATCGACCAAGCGCTTGCCGCCCATCGCCAGATGCCGATGCACGTTCTCGACGACGACGATGGCATCGTCGACCAGGATGCCGATCGAGAAGATCAGCGCGAACAGCGATACGCGGTTCAAGGTAAAGCCCCAGGCCCAGGAGGCAAACAGGGTGATCAACAGCGTCACCGCGACCGCCGCGCCGACGATGACGCCCTCGCGCCAGCCCAGCGCCAGCATCACCAGCAGCACGACGGCCAGGGTCTCGATGATCAGTTTGTGGATCAGTTTCTCGGATTTTTCTTCCGCGGTGACACCATAATTCCGCGTGATGGTGGTCATCACATCGTCTGGGATGAAGGTGCCGCGCAACTGCCCCAGGCGTTGGATCACCTGATTGGCGATGTCCACCGCATTGGTGCCCGGCTTCTTCGCGATCGCGATGGTCACTGCCGGCTGGTTGTCGGGCAGGGTCAGATTGATGTGATCGGCGGCAGGTCCCGGCGCGATGCTGACATACTCGGCGGGGGTGTCGAAGCTGTGGTCGATACGCGCGACATCGCGTAGATACACCGCCTTGCCGTCGCTGACGCCGACAACCAGGTTGCCGATCTCCCGGGGCGTGGTCAGGAAGATACCAGCCTGCACCAGAATCTCCCGATTGTCGCGCGTGATGCGCAGGTTGTCCTTGACCGTGTTGCCGGCCTTCAAAGCGCGCGCCAGATCGCCGATATCGATGTTGTAACCGGCCAAGGCTTGTGGATCCAGCACCACATGCACGACTTTGTCCGGCGCGCCTATCGTATAGATGTCGCGAGTGCCGGCCACGCGTTTGAGTTCCGACTCCAGTGCATGCGCGACCTGGCCTAGCTCGAAGGCGCCCTTGTTCGCGTCCTTGGACCACAGCGTGACCGCGACAATAGGCACGTCATCGATACCCTTCGGCTTGATGATCGGTTGGCCGACCTCCAGGTTCGCTGGCAGCCAGTCCTGATTCGAGAAGATCTTATTGTACAGCCGCACCATCGCGCGGGTTCTATCCTCGCCGACCTTGTAGCGCACCGTCAGCACCGCCATGCCAGGCATCGATGCGGAGTACACATGATCGATGCCGACGATCTCGGAGAGTACTTGTTCCGCTGGTGTCGCGACCAGGCTTTCGACCTCCGAGGCGGTCGCGCCAGGCACGGGGATGAACACATTCGCGAAAGTGACGTTGATCTGCGGGTCTTCCTCGCGTGGCGTGATCGATACCGCGAATACGCCGAGCAGCACGCCGACCAAGGCCAGCAGTGGCGTGATCTGCGTGGTCAGAAAGGCCTTCGCCGTGTTCCCGGAGATGCCGAGCCTATTCATGAGACTGCTCCGCGCGCTGCTTCATCAGCTCGGCGGCGGCGGCGACCGGTTCGAGCGCGACCCGCTCACCTTTGTCCAGGCCAGCCAGCACGGCGATGCGATCGTTTTTCAATCTTGCGCCGAGGCGGATATGGCGGAAACCGATATGTCCATGCTCATCGACCACATACACGCCGGTGACTTCGGAACGATAAGCCACGGCCCGCGCCGGTATCACCAGTTGGTGCTTCTCGCCGATCACCAGGCCGACCTTGACGAACATGCCGGGGAAAAGCCCGCGCGTGCCCTCTGGCAGATCGATGCGCGCAAGAAAGGTATTGGTCGCCGCGTCGGCAAACGGGAAGATGGTGAGCTTCTTCACCTCGACCACGCCATCGGGCACCTCGATCTTGGCCACGTGGTACCGGCGCACGCGCTCGACCAGGTTCTGTGGTACGTCGACGTTCACGCGCAGTTGGTCCAGCGAGATGCCCGTCATCAGTGGTTGGCCGGGGTGCGCGGTTTCGCCTAGCTCCACGTGCCGCTTGGTCACCACGCCGCTATAGGGCGCGCGTACCTGGGTGTAGGAGAGCTGCTCCTCGGCCTGCGCCAACTGTGCCTGCGCGGCTTCGAGTCGCGCGTGCGCGGTTTGCAACTGCGCGCGGGCATCGTCCAGCGCCGATTTCGCGACGAGTTTTTTCTCGTAGATGCCCTTGATGCGGCGATATTCCTTCAGCGCCTTGGACAATTGGGCCTGCGCCTCTTTCCTGGCTGCCCGCGCCTTCTTCAGTTGCGCCTGCTGCTCGGTATCCTTCAACCGGATGATGATTTGACCCTTTTCGACATAATCGTTGACATCGAAATTGATCGCCACGATCTCGCCATTGGCGCGGCTGGATACTGTCGTTTGGTTGGTCGCCTCGACGACCCCATCCAGTTTGAACAGGCGGGTGACGGCTTCATCGATGGCGGGTGCGGTCTTCAAAGGGGCCGCGTTCAGCCATGGGCTGAGCAGCAGCAGGACGACCAAGGTCCTGGGAAAGAATCCGGTGAGGTGCATGATGGCTCCGTATCGAGTCTCTGGGATGTATTATTAGGTTTTCCTAATATACGAATACCCAGGAGAGTAGTCAAGAAATCGAAAGTTATTTTTATGAAGGCTATAGTTTGTCTTATCCTTGCGTCCTTCCCAACTATAGCATCAAGCCGACGGCGTGACGGGGCGTGGGTCACTCGGGGGTTTCGTCCATTAACGGCCGCATCGCGCGCAATAGGCTGGCGAACAACTGCTTGTTGCCGCGTTCCTCGTTCAATAGCAACTGGCGCATGTGTTCGCGCTGGGTAGGCGCGGAGAAGCATGCCGGACAGCTATCCGGCACCACGGGCAGATTGGCGTTCCGGGCGAAATCCGCTGTCTGGGTCTCGCGACAGCTCACCAGTGGGCGGATGATGCGCAGATCGCCGGCGTCGTTGACATAGTGCGCCTTCATGGTGCGTAGCTGGCCGCCATGGAAGGCCGACATCAGGAAGCTCTCGGCCAGGTCGTCGAGGTGCTGTGCCAGCGCCAGCACGTTATAGCCGTGCTGGCGACAGGTGTTGTACATGATGCCGCGCTTCATGCGCGAACAGTAGGCGCAGAAGGAATCGCCTTGCATGTGTTCGCGCGCCTGCTCCATGATGGGCTGTCGTGCATAGTGCCAGCGCACGCCGAGTCGGTCATACCAGTCGGTCAGGCCGCTTGGCTCGAAACCTTCGACCTCCGGGTCGACAGTCAGCACCGCGAGTTCGAAGCGGACCGGCGCATGGCGTTGCAGGTGGGTGAGTATCTGCAACAGCGACAGCGAATCCTTGCCGCCGGATACGCCCAGCAGGATGCGGTCGCCGTCGCGTATCATGCGGTAATCGGCGATCGCCCGGCCGACCTTTCTCAGCAGCGATTTAGGTGGTTTGGGCGGGGGCTGGTCCATGGCCGGAAATGTAGCATATCGCGCTTCCGCGAACCTTGCCCTTTACCTGGGCCCGTGTTTAACGGTTAAATGAACGGCGTAAATCAGATAGGAAGGGAGCATGCCAGAGTCGTTCGTTTTTGTGTTGCTTGCGTTGGCGGTGATTGTTCTCGTGCTGACAGTCAAGCCGGTTGCGCAGGGCATGGAGTTCACCGTGGAGCGCTTCGGCCGCTATGTTCGCACCTTGCGGCCGGGCCTGAATTTCATCTTGCCGCTGGCGGAGCGCATCGGCGCGCGCATCAACATGATGGAGCAGGTGTTGGACGTGCCGTCGCAGGAGATCATCACGCGCGACAATGCGATGGTGACGGTCGATGGCGTGGTGTTCTATCAGGTGGTGGACGCGGCGCGCTCGGCCTATGAGGTACGCAATCTGAAGCATGCCATCCTGAACCTGACGATGACGAATATTCGCACGGTGATGGGTTCAATGGACCTGGACGAACTGCTGTCCAAGCGCGACGAGATCAATCGGCAACTGCTGGCCGTGGTCGATGAGGCGACCACACCCTGGGGCATCAAGGTGACGCGTATCGAGATCAAGGACATCACTCCACCGAGGGATCTGGTCGATGCGATGGCGCGCCAGATGAAGGCGGAACGCGAGAAGCGCGCGACCATCCTGGAATCCGAGGGCAAGCGCCAAGCCGCGATCCTGGAGGCCGAGGGTCTGAAGCAGTCGGCCATTCTGGAAGCCGACGGCGAGAAGGAAGCGGCTTTCCGCGAGGCCGATGCGCGCGAGCGTCTCGCCCAGGCCGAAGCGCGTGCGACGGCGATGGTATCGCGCGCGATCGCCGAGGGCGATGTGAATGCGGTGAACTACTTCATCGCGCAGAAATACACCGAGGCGTTGCGTGACATTGCCAGCGCCGAGAATCAGAAGATCATCATGATGCCACTGGAAGCATCCAGCCTGATCGGCTCCCTGGCCGGCATCGGGGAATTGGCGAAGACCAGCTTGCGGAAGGACGACTGAGATGAAGTGGCTACAGGTCATCGATTACTGGCACTGGTGGTCGCTGGGCATCGTCTTCCTGATCATGGAGATGCTGCTGTCCGGAGTGTTCTTCCTGTGGATGGCCGTGGCCGCTGGCGTCGTCGGCGCCTTGGTCTTGTTCCAGCCAGGGATGCTCTGGCAATACCAGCTCATCTGGTTCGCGGTCATCACCCTGGTGAGTCTCGCGGCCTGGCATCTGTACTTGCGCTATGCGCCAGCCGAGGCCAGCCGCTCGCTGCTGAACCGCCGCGCGGAACAGTATATCGGGCGCGACTTCGTGCTCGATGACGCGATCCGCAATGGCTTCGGCAGGATCCAGGTGGACGACAGCCTGTGGCGTGTCGAGGGGCCGGATTGTCCGGCTGGCACCCGGGTTTCGGTGGTTGGAACCGACGGCGTCGTACTGAAGGTCGCTCCAGCGGCCCGTGATTCAGAATAATCGATAAAACGAAGGGGAAGTAACGTGGCCTTGTTCCGCATTGTACTCAGTGGCGAGATATTGCCCGGCGCCGATCACGACAAGGTCGTGCAGAAGTTGGCGCAACTATTCAAAGTCGACGTGCATCAGGCAGCCAATCTGCTCGATAGACGCGCGCATCCGATTCGGCGTGAATTGCCTCGCGAGAAGGCGGAAAAGATTCAGCAGAAGTTGCAAGCCATCGGTGTCATTGCGCGTATTGAGGTGGTTCAGCCGGTGATGGCAGCGACCACCGTGACCGAATTGACGCTGGAGCCGATTAAGGACACGCCTGCCGCCGTGCCAAGCACCAAGACCTGCCCGAAATGCGGTTACGAGCAGGTCGGTGGCGATACCTGCGAGAACTGCGGCGTGGTATTCGACAAGGTGCTGGGCGGGCAGACCGATGCGGAGGAGGCGTGGCGTAAGGAAGCTCAGCGTGACTACAAGCCGGAAGAGTTGTTGCCGGAATTCATCGCGACCAACGAAGACAAATATATCCCGAAGTTCCGCCATTTCGAGCGACTCGGCGGAAAGTTTTCCCTCGGCTGGCACTGGCCGGGGGCTTTCGTGCCCTTTCTGTGGGCGATGTATCGCAAACTATGGGGCTGGGCCGTGATCATCTGGATCACCAGCTATCTGATCCCCATGGGCATTCAATTCGGCGTTCTGAATTCACTGTCTGACGGGCATATCCCGAACGGATTCGTCCT
Source organism: Sedimenticola sp. (assembly GCA_026984055.1). GTDB lineage: Bacteria > Pseudomonadota > Gammaproteobacteria > Chromatiales > Chromatiaceae > JALSSX01. The sequence continues at coordinate 8,435 of JALSSX010000012.1, forward strand.
GATGGCCGGTTGGCTGGTCGGCTTGGTGCTGTGGTTGGCATGGCCGCTGACGGCCAATTACCTGTATTACCGGCATGCCATGCCCAAGGTGAAGCGCATCGCGGCCAGCTTCAAGGGGGATGAGGCGCTGGACCGGGCCGCCGATGCCGGCGGCGTCAGCACCCCGGCGGTAGCCCTGGGTATCTTGTTGAATATCGCCTTTTTCGTTGCAGTCTCGATGTTGCTGGCGCCAAAGATGGCGAACATGACAGAAGGCATGGTGAACAATCTCGGCGGCACGATCGCATCCGGCAGTGGCGAGACGCGCAGCCTGCTGGATGAGAACGCCAAGCCAGAGGAGAAGCAGACCATTGCAGCCTTAAAGGGGCTGGCTGTGTTCACCCGAATCTGGATGCTCCAACATGGCACCTCATCGACGGAATTGCTCACCGAGCAACGCCTGAACGAGGACATGCGGATAGAACCAGAAGCCTGGCAGGATGGCTGGAAGCGCAAGATCCGGTTTCAGCCGGGGGCGCGCAGCTATTCCTTCCGCTCCGCCGGCGCGGATGGCGAGTTCGGCAACGATGACGACCTGGTGTCGACCAACGTCACTCAGGCGAACGAATGATGTCGTCCCGGGAATCCGTTATAATGCGCGATCGCTGCGGCCAGCAGTAGATTTTATGCCGCCATAACGTTAATTCCCGGCAAAGGACACCCCCCTCATCATGAGTCTGAATAAGGTACCCTCTGGCAACGATCTGCCGAACGAGGTCAACGTCATCATCGAGATTCCCGCGCATGCCGATCCGGTAAAGTACGAGGTGGACAAGGACAGTGGCGCGATGTTCGTCGATCGCTTCATGTCCACCGCGATGCATTATCCCTGCAATTACGGTTACATACCGCACACCTTGTCCGATGATGGCGACCCGGCCGATGTGTTGGTGGTGACGCCCATTCCGGTGATCAGTGGCGCGGTGATTCGTTGCCGGCCGATGGCGATGCTAAAGATGACCGACGAGTCTGGCGACGACGCGAAGATACTCGCCGTGCCGACCACCGATATCTGCAAGCAATGGGCCGATGCGCAAGGCCCGGACGATCTGCCTGCCGGTCTGCTCGCGCAGATCGCGCATTTCTTCGAACATTACAAGGATCTCGACGAAGGCAAATGGGTGCGCGTGGAGGGCTGGTTGGGCGCTGACGCGGCGCGCGAGGAGATCATGAACAGCGTCAAGCTGTTCCAGGAAGCGCCTGAGAAACCGGCTTTCTGATGAAGATATGCATCGTCTCCGATAGTCACGACCATATCCCCTTGATCGACGCGGCCGTCGCCGATGCCAAGGCGCTGGGCGCCGAGGCCGTCGTGCATTGTGGCGACGTGGTCGCGCCGAGCACCCTGCGCTGCTTGAACAAGCACGGCCTGCCGGTGCATGTCATCCATGGCAACAACTCCGGCGACCTGTTTGCGATGACCCAGGTCTCCGCGCGCCGCGACAGCGTGGTCGAATACCATGGCATGGATGCTGGTATCGTGCTCGGCCGCAAGCGCATCTTCATCGTGCATTACCCTCATTATGCGAAGGCCATGGCGGCGACCGGCGATTGGGATCTGGTGTGTTGCGGTCACAGTCACAAGGTCGGGATCGACAAGATCGTCAACGTCGACGGCGGCGAGACCTGGATCGTCAACCCCGGCACCGTCGGTGGTGTCGGCGCCGCGCCGGCCACCTGGGTATTGGGAGATCTGGATGGCATGGAGTTCGCGGTCCACGAAGTGTCGAAGGCCATCGAATACACCGACCGCCACGCCGCCGGCATCCAATGAGCGATCTGACCCACTTCAACGCCGCTGGCCAGGCGCACATGGTCGATGTCGGTGCCAAGGACAGCACCCACCGCGTTGCCGTCGCCGAGGGCTGGATTCGCATGCAAGCTAAAACGCTCGCCTTGATCGAACGCGGCGATCACAAGAAAGGCGACGTGCTGGGCATCGCGCGCGTCGCCGGCATCATGGCCAGCAAGCGCGCCGCCGACTTGGTTCCTCTGTGTCATCCCTTGGCGCTGACGCATGTGGATGTCGAGTTCGACATCGAGAACGACGATCTGGCGGTACACTGCCGGGTCAGGGCCGAAACCCTTGGGCAGACCGGTGTCGAAATGGAAGCCCTGTGCGCCGCCCAGGTCGCCTTGCTGACGATCTACGACATGTGCAAGGCGGTCGATCGCGGCATGTCGATAGACCAAGTGCGGCTGGTGGAGAAGAAAGGCGGGAAATCGGGCCATTGGCGGCGCTGACATTGTGCATCAGCGGCGAGCCCGGGTTGCGAAACGGAACGGAACCTTGAAGAGTTGGCCGTTACGCTCCACATAGACATTCAGATCCCAGATCATCTTCTTGCGGATGCAGATCGGCAACAGAACCTGTGCGCGATAGACATCCTCGCCGACATGCTCGACGATGAACTCGTTGAAGCCCATGTCCATGTTGACGCCGTCCACGACCAGCTTCAGCACCTTGCCGCCAGCGGTTTGCATATCGACGATGAATTCGTCCATCGCGCGCACCGGACGGTCGTTGAAACGTACGCGCAGACTGCCGCCCCCGGGTAGCTCGATACGACAATCGCGGCTTTGCGGGTCGCAATCGGTCACCGTGGGCAAGCGGGTCGCGTCGGACAGTGCTCGCGAGCCGCTGTTGCAAGCTGTCAGCATCGCCAGCGGAATCGCCACCAATGCAATCTGAAACAGTGTAGTCATCCCAAGCATGAACCTACTCTACCGAAAGACCCGATATCTGACCAGCGCGGCGAAATTGTCGCAGGCACCGCCGGACAAAGGCCGGGAGATCGCCTTTGCCGGGCGTTCTAACGCCGGGAAGTCCAGTGCGATCAATACCCTGTGTGATCAAAGGTCGCTGGCCAGAACCAGTAAGACACCGGGGCGCACGCAATTGTTGAACTTCTTCGAGATCGATACCGAACGCCGCTTGGTGGATCTGCCGGGCTATGGATTCGCGAAGGTGTCTGTTTCAGTCAAGCAGCAGTGGCAAGGGCTGCTCAGCCAGTATCTGGAGAAGCGCCAATGCCTGCATGGCCTGTTTCTGATGATGGATATCCGCCACCCGCTGAAGGAATACGATGCGCAGATGCTCGACTGGGCCGCGAATATCGGTCTGCCGACGCATGTGTTGCTGACCAAGGCGGATAAGCTGAAAAAAGGACCAGCGGCCGCCAGCGTGCTGAAGGTGGGTAAGGCGTTGAATGCCTACGATGGTGAGCTGTTCAGCGTGCAGGCGTTCTCGGCGTTGAAACGCCAAGGTTTGGAAGAGGCGCATGGGGTAATGGATAAATGGCTTTCAATGTGAGCGCCTACTATCGATATGTCTTCTTGGCTGTCTCGTCACTGTTGTTCGCGAGCGCCAGCGAGGCGCGCAGCGCGCGAACCCTGGTCGTGAACCCGGGTAGTGGCGTCACCACGGCGGTCGATCTCGGTGACCGCGCCCCAAGGGCGCGGCTGAGTCTAGCGAACGCGCGTGGTGTCAAGGCGCTGGTGTTGAGACGCGCGCAGACGGTGGTGAAATTGCGTATCGAGGCGGGTCGAAACGCTTCGCCCGGTCCTCGCCGGCTGACGATCCGCGCGCGGCATGGCGATATCCGCCTGCCGCTGTATGTCCCGTTCGGCCTGCCCGCCGGATTCTTGCCACCTCGCCTGACCGCCGGGCTGGCGAAAACCATCGAGCTGCCAACCGCCGGCGTGCGTGGCGGTTTGCGCATCGCCACCGCCACGCCCTGCTTGGTATCCGCCGGACGAGGTGCGGTGGGTTTTGGTCGCGCCTTCTTGCTGCCAGTGGTGGATCGCAAGACGGCGCGCTTCAGCCTGGTGTCTACCAACAACAGCGCAAAGCACGCTTGTCATGTGGTCATCCAGGAGCGCCTGGACAATCGTTACGATGGTCGTGCCCTGGTCTCCAAGCTACGCGTTCCGGTGAAACCGGATTCGCGCGCGCCAGCGGGGTTGGCGATGCCGCGCCTGGGCCGGGTGGCCGCTGCCAAGCATCCGCGCCTGAGTTGGTCGAAAGTCCGTCATGTGAATGCCTGGGAGGTGCTGATTCGGCCGCGTGGGAAGCATGGAAAAATGATCTGGCAGACGGTATCGGTAGAGAATGGCAAGCGGATACGTGGACTGAAAGCCGGACCATACGAATGGAAAGTACGTGCTCACTATCGTCAACCCGGCGGGATACTGGATATTCGCTCTAAGTTCAGCCGGGTTGGGCGGTTTCGTGTGATACCTTGATCCAGACCCTAACAGGCCATTGAAAAATGCCATTTTTCAATGGCCTGTGTGCGGTACAGGGATGTACCGCCATTTTCGATGACTGCAAGTCATCGAAAATGAAGGAACCGGGAAATCGCATTTTCCGGTTCCTTAGTTGAAAAAGTCCATGGGCGGACTTTTTCAACATCCTGCTAACCCGGATTTCTCACCGGGTCGCGTAGCGAGGCCGCTCAAGGTGTGATGGCTGGCGTTCGCGACCGAGGGCCGCGCAGGCGCAGTCGACACTACGTTGAGCCGCCCGACCGAGTGAACGCCCGTCAGCGCGCCGCATTGGGCGGTTGCGGTAGTAAACGGGTGAGAAATCCGGGCTAATAGTCCGGCAGCCAAACCTTGGAAAGCGCGCGCTTTCGTTTTTGACACCCGTCAGCGTGAGGAGGTCGGCTTTGCCGATGAAAGCAGCAGCCGCGCGTGACTGGCGAGCCAGAATGGTTGCCGGGCGACACTGCCGCTGCCGGATTTCAGCATCCGCGCGGCGCGTTGTTTGAGCGCCTGGTCGCCTTGGCGCAAGGTGACATCGAGCAGGACACCGGAGGCAGAGGGCAGCGAGCCATCGTCATACGCGTCAGTCAGGGTGATGGCCGGCAGCAGTCGGGCACTGGCGTTGCGCCAGCCCTGGGCGTCGGCAAACTGCGTGAAGGCGGACCGCAGTATCGGCTGGAGCGCTGTCTCAGGCTCGCCGGTCGCGCGTGACCAATCCGCCAGCGCGGCGCCGACATAGGCGTAGTCGGCCAGCGCGGCGACACCGATCGAACGGCCGTCGATCCGCATGCGCGAGAGCCTTTTGCCGTCCCACAATTGTTTCAGCAGGTAATCGCGCAGGCGTTGGCCGGCGTGACGATAACGCGGTGTGTCGAAGGCCATCACCGCATCCGCCAGCGCTGACAGCGCCAGACCATTCCAGGCGGCGAGTTGCTTGGTGTCGCGCGGAAGTGTTCGCTTACTTCTCGCCTTCAGCAGCTTGGCGCGCAACCTGGCGAGACGCTTGCCTACCTCGGCCTCGGGCAGCTTCAGCGCCTTGGCCAGTTTCCGCGGGTCTGCCGCGAGGCGCGGTAGATAACCGCCCTCGTCCGGTTCGCCGATGCCCAGCCCCCAGGACAGCCCGGCGAGGTGTTGTTCGTTGGTATCGAGCAGCTGGGCAAGTGTCGCCTTGGACCAAGAGTAGTAGCCGCCCTCGACGCCCTTGCCGTCCACCGCAGACAGGCTGGCGATGAAGCCGCCGTTGTGCCCGGCGAGCGATGCCAGCATGAAGTCCAGGGTATCGCGCGCCACCTTGCGGTAGTCCGGGCGTTTTAGCACGCTTGCCGCGCGCAGATAAAGGCGCGCCATTAGCGCCTGGCTGTAGAGCATTTTCTCGAAATGCGGGGTATGCCAGGAGGGGTCCACGCTGTAGCGAAAGAAGCCGCCGGCCAGGTGGTCGCGCAAGCCGCGCGTGGCCATGTGGTCCAATGTCAGACCGAGAAACTCGCGTAGCCAGGCGTCGTCATGTGATGCCAGCAGGTCGAGCAGCAGGCTGAGTTGGCTGGCCATGGGAAATTTGGCCTGGTTGCCGAAGCCGCCCTGGAGATCGTCCGCGGCGGCCCTCGCCTGCTTCAGGATGCGTTCACGCAGCATGGTGTTGTTGATGCTTGCCTGGGTCTGCTTTGCAACGCTGCGCGCCTTCAGCTCCAGGGACGCCTTCAGCGCCATGCGTTCGAGATCGTCACGATCGTTCTCCCATGCCTTTGCGAGGCGCTTCAGTAGGCCGAGAAAGGCATCCCGGCGCTGGTAGGTGAAACCCAGCAGCGGATAGCCGTCCGGCGTCAGGAAGACGTTCAACGGCCAGCCGGCATGGCCGCGCGTGGCGCTGACGAAGTCGATCAGGTAGGCGTCCAGGCCAGGTTGCAGTTCGCGATCGACCTTGACCGGGATGAAGTGTTCGTTCAGCCATTTCGCGACGGCCTTGTCCGAATAACTCTCGCGTTGCATTACATGGCACCAGTAGCAGGCGAAATAGCCGCTGGAGATGAACAGCGGCTTGCCGCTCACGCGCGCCTTATCCAGTGCGGCCTCGCCCCAGTCCTGCCAGGCTACCGGGTCGTGACCATGCATCGCCAGATAGGGAGAGGGGTGGTCGGCGAGTTGATTGCGCGGCGCGTCCTTGTTCTTGGCTTGCGACGTGTTGGACAGCAGCCCGAGCAGGCACATTGCGACGATGATCGGCCAGCGTGTCATTCGGCGTTTTCGTCCATCTGCCGCAACACATTGCGCGCGACCAGACGCTGATTCCCATCACCCTCGGCGAGGACTTCGTGTAGCAGTTCGCGGGCCACGTCATCGTCGCCGTCTTGACGGAATTCATGGGCCTGGCGGAGTTTGCGTTCCACCGGATCGTCCAAGTCGCCGGCATCGGACGACAGCGCTTCGTCGTCGTTCTCGTCTTCGGGATCGTAGTCGTCTTCCTCATTCTCGATGCGGTCCAGCTCGGCTTCCATCTCTGCATCGCTCAGCGGGACGAAGCCGTCGTCTCCGGCTGGCGTCGCCGGAACCGTCGAGGCACCCGCCAGCGGCGCGACGCTCGTTTTCGCGTTGCTGGCGGGGGTACGTTTGACAAAGCGGGAGAAGAACACGCCAGCTTCGAACAACAGCCACATCGGTACGGCCAGCAGGGTCTGAGAAATGACATCCGGCGGCGTCAGCAGCATGCCGACGACAAAGGTGCCGAGAAACACATAGGGGCGTTTTTGCGCCAGTTTGTCGGCTGTCGTGACGCCGGCCAGCACCAGCAGAATGGTCGCGATCGGAATCTCGAAGGCGATGCCAAAGGCGAAGAACAGTGTCAGCACGAAATCCAGATAACGGCTGATGTCGGTGGCCACGGCGACGCCCTTGGGCACGGTGCCGGTCAGGAACTGGAACACCAGTGGAAAGACGACGAAGTAGGCGAAGACCATGCCGAGGTAGAACAGCAGCGTGCTGGAGATCAGCAAGGGCACGGCGAGACGCTTTTCGTGGCGATACAGGCCGGGGGCGATGAAGCTCCAGATCTGATGCAGGATGACCGGGATAGCGAGAAAGATGGAGGCCACCAGGGTCAGTTTGAACGGCGTCAGAAAAGGCGAGGCCACTTCGGTGGCGATCATGCTGGTGCCTTGCGGCAGCTTGTCCATCAATGGCTTGGCGATGAATGCATAGATATCGTTGGCGAAGGAGAACAACACCAGAAAGATCACCGCGATCGCCGCGACCATGCGCAGCAGGCGGTCGCGTAGTTCCAGTAGGTGCGACAAAAAAGGTTGCTCGATATCGGAGGCGTCCGGTTGGCTGGCCATGCGGGTTACTTCCGAGGTTTTTCGGCCGAGGGTTGGTCGGTCGCGGGTGTGTCCGGGGATGCCGCGCTTGGAGAGCGCGGGCCCGGTATATCGTCCATTGGGTCATGGTCCGTGGAGGCCCGTGGGTCGGGCTTGGCCGCGTCGAGGCTTTCCCTGGCGCTCGCGCCGATGTCTTGAAAGGCGTCGCGCGCGGTTTCGAGGATCTCGTCGCTGGCGATGCTGTTCTTCTGTTGTTCCAGCACGCGCTTCAGCTCCTCGGCCTTCATCTCACGCGCGACATCGGCCTTCACCTGGCTGACCAGGCGGCGACCGCGTCCGACCCACGCGCCGAGCGTGCGCGCGACGCCGGGCAGGCGCTCCGGCCCGATCACCAGTAGCGCGACCAGGCCGATCATCGCCAGTTCCCAGAAACCGATATCGAACACGCAGTCTACTCCCCATCAGTGAAAATCTTGATTGCATCGATCCGGGCTAGCAGGCCATTGAAAAATGCCATTTTTCAATGGCCTGCTAGCCCGGATTTCTCACCCGTTCACTACTGCGACCGCCCAATGCGGCCTCGCTTTCCCACCAGCGCAGTAGATGAATCCTAAATCCGGCCGACTTCTAGGGCCTGTTGACACGAAACCCATGCGCCTTGCCGAGACGCTTTCTTGGTCATCAAGGCATAATGAGCGAATGCTAACGCGGCTGGGCGGAAAAGTGTTTCAGCACTCTGGGTTGCGCCTGAATTAAAGTGCCACTCCGTGTTGCTCGTCGTTTATTTGGAATGACCAACCGTCACTCCTCGCGCGCGGGCTGGTAGGCTCGGTCCTGGGTTTTCTGGCCCGGACAGCACGTCGCCGGACCGCAGGCGACCTTTCTTGATTCGGGATGTGTTCGCTCCCGCCATGAGGGTTAGCTTTTGTCCTTCTCCCCGTGCTTGGCCTCGCCTTCGATGGTGCGTTGGCTGGCGTCCTCCAGCTTGTCTTTCTCCCTGGTTTCTTCCTCGCTCATGGCCTTTTTGAAGCCTTTCAACGCGCCGCCGAGGTCGGAGCCGATGTTCTTCAGGCGTTTCGTGCCGAACAGCAGCAGCACGATCGCCAATATGATCAGCAGTTGCCAGATACTTATTCCACCAAATCCCATAATTCACCTCTGTTCATTGATTACGTCGGGCTTTCTCTTCCAGCCCGGACAGGCCGAAACGTCGCTCCAGCTCGTCCAATACCTGTTGCGGGCGCAGGCCCCGGTCTGCCAGCAACACCAGCGTGTGAAACCACAGGTCGGCGGTTTCGTGGATGATCTTGTCGGCTTCGCCATCCTTTGCCGCTATCACGGTCTCGGTGGCTTCTTCGCCGATCTTCTTCAGAATCGCGTCCAGCCCCTTGGCGTACAGGCTGGCGACGTAGGATGAGGATGGGTCTGCGCCCTTGCGCGCCTCCAGTACCTCGGCCAGACGCAGGAGTGTATCATTCATTGTCTGACCTCCACACCTTGTTCCCGCATATAAGATTTGGCCTCGCCGATGCTGTACTCGGCGAAGTGGAATATGCTCGCGGCGAGCACCGCGTCGGCTTCGCCCTGCCTGACGCCATCGACCAAGTGTTGCAGGTTGCCGACACCGCCGGAGGCGATCACCGGAATCTCGATGGCGCGCGAGATGGCGCGAGTCAGTTCCAGATCGAAGCCGATCTTGGTGCCATCGCGGTCCATGCTGGTCAACAGGATCTCGCCGGCGCCGTGGTCGGCCATGCGCTTGGCCCATGCGATGGCGTCGACGCCGGTCGGCTTGCGGCCGCCGTGGGTGAATATCTCCCAGCGTTTCGGTTCGCCCTCGGCGCTGACCTGCTTGGCGTCGATCGCGACGACGATGCATTGCGAGCCAAAGCTGTCGGTGGCCTTGCGCACGAATGCCGGGTTGAAGACCGCGGCGGTGTTGATCGCGACCTTGTCGGCGCCGGCGTTGAGCATGCGCAATATGTCGTCGGTGTTGCGGATGCCGCCGCCGACGGTCAGGGGAATGAATACCTCGCCGGCCACGTCCTCGACGACATGCACGATGGTGTCGCGCTGATCGGAACTGGCGGTGATATCGAGGAATGTGATTTCGTCGGCGCCCTCGCGGTCATAGCGGCGCGCCACCTCGACCGGATCGCCGGCGTCGCGGATATCGATGAATTTGACTCCCTTCACAACGCGCCCGGCGTCCACGTCCAGGCATGGGATGATGCGTTTCGCCAGTCCCATCAGGCCGCTCCGGTCAGCTCATCGGCCAGCGCCTGGCCGGCGGTGAAATCCAGCGTGCCCTCGTAGATCGCGCGGCCGGTGATCGCGCCGACGATATTGTGCGCGTTGGCTGCCCGGCATAGCGACTCGATGTCGCCGATGCCGGTGATGCCGCCGGATGCGATCAGCGGAATGCTGATCGCATCCGCCAATGCGGCGGTGGCCTCGATGTTCGGCCCGCCGAGCATGCCGTCGCGTCCGATGTCGGTATGGACGATGGCGCGGATGCCATCCTGCTCGAAGCGTTTCGCCAGATCCTCGACGCGCTGCTCGGTGATTTCCGCCCAGCCGTTGATTGCGACCTGGCCATCTTTGGCGTCCAGGCCGACGATCACATGACCGGGGAATGCCTGGCAGGCGCGCGCGACGAAGTCGGGCTCCTTGACAGCTTGGGTGCCGATGATCGCGTAGTCCACGCCAGCCTTCAGATAGGCTTCAATGGTGGCTTCGTCACGGATGCCGCCACCGACCTGGATGGGTAGATCGGGAAAGCGCTCGGCGATTGCGGTGATCACCGAGCCGTTCACCGGCTCCCCAGCGAAGGCGCCGTTCAGGTCAACCAGATGCAGGCGGCGCGCGCCGGCGTCAACCCAGCGCGAGGCCATCTCCACTGGATCATCGGAGAATACCGTGTCGTCCTCCATGCGGCCCTGGCGTAGGCGCACGCATTGGCCGTCCTTCAGATCAATAGCGGGAATCAGCAGCATCTCAGGGCTTCCATTGAACAAAATTGCGTAACAGGGTCAGGCCGGCAGCGGCGCTCTTCTCCGGGTGAAATTGCACCGCGAACAGGTTGTCGCGCGCGATCGCGCTGGCATAGCGGATGCCGTAGTCTGTGGTTGCCGCCGTCAGCGAGGCATCATCCGGGTCGACATGGTAGCTGTGCACGAAATAGAAACGCGCGCCGTCGTCGATGTCCTTCCACAATGGGTGCGGCCGCGTCTGGTTCACTTGGCTCCAGCCCATGTGTGGGATTTTCAGGCGCTGCCCGTGGTCCGTCATGCCGCTGGCGAAGCGCCGCACCTCGCCGGGGAACAGGCCGAGCAATTCAGTGCCCCGGTTCTCCTGGCTATGGCTCAACAGCACCTGTAGCCCCATGCAGATGCCGAGAAACGGCTTCTCCCGCGCCGCCGCCAATATGACCCCGCGCAGGCCGTGGCGTTCGATCGCCGCCATGCAGTCACGCGCCGCGCCCTGGCCGGGAAACACCACGCGCTCGGCGTTGGCGATCGCTTCGGCATCGTCGGTGACGAGGACGCGAACATCGTCGGCGACGTGGGCTATCGCCTTCGATACCGAGCGCAGATTGCCCATGCTGTAGTCAACCACTGCTATCGTATGCATGATGACCTCAGAGCACGCCCTTGGATGACGGAACCGCGTCGCCGAGGCGTGGGTCCGGCTCCACGGCCATGCGCAGCGCGCGACCGAAGGCCTTGAACACCGTCTCGGCCTGGTGATGCGCGTTGCGACCGCGCAGGCAGTCGATATGCAGGGTCGCGCTGGCATGATTCACGAAGCCTTGAAAGAACTCGTGGAACAGATCGACATCGAAGGCGCCGATCATGCCACGACTGAAATCGACATGGAACTCCAAGCCCGGTCGTCCAGAGAAATCGATTACCACGCGCGACAATGCCTCGTCCAGCGGCACATAGGCATGGCCGTAGCGGCGGATGCCGCGCTTGTCGCTGAGCGCCCGGGCGAAGGCTTGACCGATGGTGATGCCGATGTCCTCGACCGTGTGATGCGCGTCGATATGCAGGTCGCCATCGGCCTGCACCGTCAGATCGATCAGCCCGTGGGTGCTGACCTGATCCAGCATGTGGTCCAGAAAGGGTACGCCGGTATGGTATTCAGCCTTGCCGCAGCCATCGAGATTCACCTCGACCGTGACGCGAGTCTCGCGGGTATTTCGTTCAATCTTGGCGGTGCGCGCCATGGGTCGAAGGCCCCAGTTAGCTAGAACAAGGCGCGATTTTAACGGAAAAAGTCGTGTGTCGCTGGAGAAAATGCTCTGCTCGGCAGGTTGATTCGAGACTCGGTATTTATGTGATCTCCATCACATTCTGTTTGGATGTGGATAGAATTGCAATGCCTTCCTGCCTTACAACAGTTTGCTATCGCCAGAAATGTTACAAGCTGAAAAGGTTGTCGTGCGGTCGGGGACTTGCCGGCTTCCGTATGAATGACAGCTGAAACCATGGCGTCTCGTACATCTGGTTGCGGTTTCCATCTTCATCCATCAGTGCTTGGAATGCGAATTTATGTGGGTAGATATGAATGAGCCTCCCGTCGAAGGCCCGGAGGTTGCTCGGGTTCGGGCGATGATTGATCTCGTATTCGCCTCACACGTCGGTCCGATAGCCTGGGATGTGGCGCCGGAGGCTTACTCCGCTTGGTTGGATAGGGGGTATTTTCGTATATCGAGTTTACGAAAATATGTCCAATATCTTGCCACTGACCTTCTTGATGAGGGCGATCGGCAGGCATTCATCAACGACGCGACGGCGTGTATCGTTACTCGTGACTCGGGATGTCGCTCTCCGTGATTCATGCGCGATACGTCTATGAATAGACTTGCGGGCAGCCAAGTATCCGAATTATCGCGCGCGCCTTTCCGCCTCCGGCCTGCTAGTCCGGATTTCTCACCCGTTCACGACTGCGACCGCCCAATGCAGCGCGCTGACTGGTGTTCACTCGGTCGGGCTGCTCAATATAGTGTCGACTGCGCCTGCGCGGCCCTCGGTCGCGAACGCCAGCCATCACACCACCTTGAGCGGCCTCGCTACGCGACCCGCGTGAGAAATCCTGGCTAGGGTTTCAGGGGCGAAATGGCACACACGCTAAGGTCCGAAGTTTGGCTGGCTGTGACGATAGGGTATCTCGAAAAATCGAAATCCCCTATAACAATAATACTTCAGTAGGTCATTTATGTTCAATCCATCGATTCGTACCAAGTTTTCGATCCTGTTCTTGCTCATCGTGGTTATGCTCGGGGTTGCCGCCTATAGGATCATACGACGTATCCATGAGGCGCAGATAACCGCTGCGGCGAGCGCGGTCGCGGATGATGTCAGCCATTTTGGTCGTTGGGTGGAGAAATTCGACCGCGTCTGGGTCACTGGTGGTGATGGCGGCTATCTCGAAAAAAAGGATCTCGTCGATTTTGATGCCTTGTTGGCCTCTGGTGGCTCTCCGACGGATCAGGATTCGGTGAGTGAATTCACGACGACATACTATTCTAAAAACCCGATGCTTGCGCAACGTGAACTGTCCGGGATAGCGAGCGCTTCCAATGCATCCGCAAAGTTTCGGCTGGCTTCGTTGAATGCGATGAATCCGGTGAATCAGCCAGATGCCTTCGAGAGTGAGGCGTTGCGCAAGATGGCGGGCAAGGATCTAGGCTTTGTGGATGGGTTCGATCCTCGATATGGCGTATACCGCTATGCGCGAAAAATCACGATGAAGAAAGCTTGCATCACATGCCATGGCGACCCAAGCGCCGCGCCGAGGGCGCTGGTTACTCGTTATGGCGATAAGCATGGTTTCGGCTATAGGGTTGGAGATGTGGCTGGCGTCATCAGTGTGACGCTTCCGTTGGAGAGTTTTCCCGACATGTTGCGCCGTTATGTGGATTGGAAGGATCTGGTGCTTGTCCTCTGCGCCTTTGCCCTTGCGTTAGCCTTTCTGGAATACCGGATACTAAAGCCGCTCAAGCGCCTGTCCGATTCGGCGCGCGAGGCGTCTGTCGGAACGAAGCCGGAACTGGATGTGGTTGGGTCCAATGTGGAAACAGCCGATGAAATTCAGCAGCTTGGATTTGCAATAAAACGCTTGCATGTCAGTATGCGTATCGCCATCGACCGAATGAAAAGAGGATGATTCGAGGTTTTTTGCTGTTGTGGATATCTAAATGAGGTGCTTGCCGTGCGGTTTTTTACATAAATTTACAGATTTCCAGTGCATTTTCGCGGGCAAGCGGAATACACTTTCGTTTGGTGAGTGGAGATCTGTTCACGGAAGGTATAACGATCGACCATGGATGGAGCGCTCACTTCTCCTCCTGGTTGGCCGCCCACGATATCGATTCGATTTTACTTAAATTTTAGTTGGAGGATTGCTTATGCCCTTTTCTCGCAGACAGTTTCTGTCATCGGCGGCTGCCGTGGCGGCAGCTGGCCAAGTCCCGCTCGCCTTGGCGAAATCGCCGACGAAAATGGAGTCGCTCATCGAACTCTTGCCAAATGTCATCCATACCGCGAACGATCCTGGCCGGTGGAAAAAGAAGGCTGGCAGTCACCTTCCCGATGTTTCCCTGGAAGGTTCGAGTCTCACTGTGAAGACCCATCACGGAATGTCCAGGAAACACTATATCGTCCGTCATTTACTGGTTCTGGATGATGGCTCGGTGCTGGGAAGCAAAACCTATGCCTCGGATGATAAACCAGAAATGACCATCACCTTGCCCGAAAATGTTGGCGGAAGGACGGTTCTGGCGCTGTCGTTTTGTAACAGGCACGATCTCTGGGCTTCATCCTATGCCATACTTGGCTGAAGCGTGATGGCGCCTGCCGGGAATTTGGCTCCGCATGGTTGTGAGGTTGCGGTGCTCCGACGGGCGGTCATGAGTGCATTGCGCGAAGCTTCCGATAAGACGGGAGGAATAACGCGTGCGCAGGTAACGGAAGCCGGAGCGATATGGGATGCGGGGTTCTCGGACCCTGCTTTCCGCATTCGCGAGTTTGTTGCGGCACTGCGTTAATCGCTGGATCTCAGGCCTTCGCTGGCCAGCGCGGTTCAGATGAAGCTGTTGTTGACGGTATTGGACGCGCGTCAGCAATGTTTCGACAGCGTCCGTGGGCAACGTATCGCCACATTGATGCGGCGAAACTGGGAACGTGGCAGAGATGAGGCGTTCAAAATGCCTGCTGTCGATCGTGATAGAGGTAAATCACCGGCGAGTTCGAGTCGTGGCAATGACCTGATTGGGTGGCGCAAGTCCATGGCGGATACGGCGGTGAACTGGTTGGGAGGGTCCGCCAGCTTGCTTTTTGAAGACGCCACGCCTGAAAACCTGGCTTCTATTACGGAAAACTGCCTGAGATTTATTCCCGCCAATGAACGTGCTTCATTTCTTTCCGCCATGAACAGGCTGGCTACCAGCAAAAATCGATGAGTATCAAATTCCGGATCATACTCACTATCGGTTTGATCTTTCTGCTGGGTAGTAGTGCCGCGCTGTGCATACTCTGGAAGCAGGTCGCCAACAATGTGGACCGCGAGGTGCTTGGAACGGTACAAATGGTGATCGGTGGGGCATTGGCCGCGCGCGCCTATACGATCGATACTCGACATGGCATGCGAGCGGTACTCGAGAATACGCCTGAAACCTTCTATCCGCAGACGGTCCCCGCCTATGCGGCGCGCCAGATCACGAAACGCCTGGCTGTTCATGATGTAGCTTATCGAGAGGCCATGCTTAATCCGACAAACCCTGCAAACAGAATGGGAACCAGGGAAATGGATTTGTTTCGGGAGCTCAAGGCCGCGCCTGGCAAAGAGCGCTTGACTGGCCGTTGGTCTGTTGGCTCGAAGGAGTATCTTTATCTGGCAATGCCGATGGTGGTTCCAACCCTACTTGTCTCGCTTGCCATGGAAAGCCGGAGGACGCGCCTCCGGCCTTGTTGAAGATATATGGCAAGGAAAACGGATTCGGCTGGAAGCTGAACGAGGTTCTGGGCATAAGGTTGGCGACGGTTCCCTACGAGGTATCTCGCGCTCGCGCCATCGAGGAGTTCATGACATTTTCGGTTTCGTTGATTGCAATATCCTTGATCATCCTTCTGGTCATCTATGTCGTATTGCAAAACCTGGTCATGGAGCCAATGGCGATAGTCAGTGACAGGGCGATGCGGTTGGCGGATGGTAGGCTCGATGATGAGGAGTTTGGAGCGTCGGCCACCAAGAAAGATGAAATATCGGTGTTGATGCGCTCGATGGACAGGGTGCAGGGTCGTTTTTGTTGATGCATGACATTGTCAACCAACTGAAGAAACGGGCGGGATCCGGGAAAGCATAGAGATCCGCGCTCAGCTCTCCAGCCAGAAGGTCACCGGTCCATCGTTGATCAGGTGCACCCGCATGTCCGCGCCGAACACCCCCGCCGCCACGGTGGTGTGTCGGTTGCGTGCCTGTGCGAGCAGATACCCAAATAGCCGTTCGCCCAGCCCCGGCGGGGCGGCCGAGGAGAAACCGGCGCGCATGCCTTGGCGGGTATCGGCCGCGAGTGTGAACTGAGGCACCAGTAGCAGGCCGCCGCCGGTGTCGCGTAGACTACGGTTCATGCGTCCGGTTTCGTCGCGGAAGACCCGATAACCGAGCAAGCGTTCCAGCAGCCGTTCAGTCTTTGTCTCATCGTCTTCGCGTTGCACGCCGACCAGTACCAGCAGCCCGCGTGCTATGGCGCCGACGCTTTCCCCGTCGATCTCGACACGCGCGCTGTCGACGCGTTGCAACAGGCCGATCACCCGGTTTTGCCAGCGAAGGCATCGGTGGCGCGCACCAGTGCGTCGATGATGCCTGGCTCGCCGGCCGAGTGTCCGGCATTGGCGACGATCTCCAACTGGCTGCCACTCCAGGCGCGATGCAGTTCCCAGGCCGTGGCCAGTGGGCAGATCATATCGTAGCGTCCATGCACGATGATCGCCGGGATGCCGTCGAGACGGTGTATCCGGTCGAGCAGTTGGTTCGGTTCCAGAAACGCCTTGTTGACGAAATAATGCGCTTCGATGCGCGCCATGCTCAGGGCGATATGCGGTCGCGCGAAATGTTCGA
>JALSSX010000013.1 GCA_026984055.1 Sedimenticola sp.
TGACGCCCAATCGATCTGCCTCTTTATGACTCATCGTAATCTGCTCCTCTGCCACGGGCCCCTCCTGAAACCAAAAGGGGACATTTTAGAATTGGACAAAGAGGACATTACTGCTTTGGGCTAACATGGCCATCAGCGGCCTTGCAGGCGCGGGTGTACATCGGTAGAATTGCGCATTTTCCTTGCTCCACCGATATCGATCGGGGGGCTGAACCGTAAGGAGTTCCCATGCGTCATTATGAAATTGTGTTCATGGTGCATCCTGATCAGAGTGATCAGGTGCCGTCCATGATCGAGCGTTACCGCGGCATCATCGAGAAAGAAGGCGGCGGTATCCACCGTCTGGAGGATTGGGGCCGTCGGCAACTGGCCTATCCGATCCAGAAATTACACAAGGCGCATTATGTGCTGATCAACGCAGAATGCGGTCAGGCTGAAATCAGTGAACTGGAGACAGCATTTCGCTTCAATGATGCGGTCTTGCGCAATCTGATCATTCGCCGCGACAACGCGATCACGGAGCCGTCATTATTGGCCAGGACCGATGAGCGCGAGGCGCCGGCCGTCGCCGAACCCGCAAGCAAGCCCGCCGTGGCCCAGCCCGCCGCAGAGTAAGTTCTGGAGAAATCACCATGTCACGTTATTTTCGCCGCAAGAAGTACTGCCGTTTTACCGCCGAGGGCATCACGGATATCGATTACAAAGATCTGGCGCTGCTGAAACAGTATGTCACCGAGACCGGCAAGATCGTACCGAGCCGGATCACCGGTACCAATGCCAAATACCAGCGTCAGCTGGCCACCGCTGTAAAACGCGCGCGCTTTCTGGCGTTGCTGCCGTTCTGCGACCAGCATTGATCCGGGGAGAGAGCAATGGATGTTATTCTGCTTGATAAAGTCGACAACCTGGGTAATCTGGGCGACAAGGTAAGTGTACGTAATGGCTACGGTCGCAATTTCCTGATTCCCGCTGGCAAGGCCGTGCCGGCTACGAAGGACAATCTGGCGGCGTTCGAGAAGCGTCGCGCTGAACTTGAGAAACAGGCCGCCGAGAAACAGGCTGCTGCCGAGACCCGCAAGGCCGAGATCGAAGCGCTGGAGATCACCATTCCGTGCAAGACCGGCGAGGAAGGCCGCCTGTTCGGCTCGATCGGCACTATCGATATCAGCGATGCCGTGACCAAGGCCGGCGTCGAACTGGCGAAACAGGAAGTGCGTCTGCCGGAAGGCCCGTTCCGGATGATTGGCGAATACGAGGTGCAATTGCATTTGCACAGTGATGTCAACGCTAACCTGAAGCTGGTTATCGTTCCCGAGTAGATCATCGGGCGAACCGCATGACAGAAAGGCCGCGATCGCGGCCTTTCTTGTTTTTCGAGGACGGGTTTTCCGCTATGCTTAGCAGCCCTTCAGTGGAATGACCGTTGTGGAACCGCCTTTCGAAGCCCCGTTCAATCCCGCCGACATGGCTACCGACAGCTTGCGCGTGCCACCGCATTCGATCAGCGCCGAGCAGTCAGTACTCGGTGGGCTGATGCTGGACAACAGCACCTGGGATCAGGTTGCCGATCGCATCGTCGAGATCGATTTCTACCGGCGCGAACATCAACTGATGTTCCGCGCGGTCGAACGCCTTGCGGATGAAAGCAAGCCGTTCGATGCAGTCACTCTCGGCGAGGAACTGAAGCGACTCGACGCACTAGAAGCATGCGGAGGTCTCTCTTATTTGGCCGATCTCGCCGCCGAGACGCCGAGCGCCGCGAACATCCGCGCCTATGCGGACATCGTGCGCGAGCATGCGCTAAAGCGCCAGTTGATCAAGGTCGGCACGACTATCGCCGACAGTGCCTACCAGCCCGAGGGCCGAGATGCGCGTGAGCTGGTCGATCATGCCGAACGCTTGGTGTTCGAGATCGCCGAGGCGCGTAGCAAGGGGCAGGGCGGCTTCGAACCCCTGAAGCACCTGTTGACCAAGGCGGTCGATCGCATCGAGACCCTGTTCCACCAAGATGAGCCGATCACCGGCCTGCCGACCGGCTTCAATGATTTCGATGAGATGACCTCTGGCCTGCAAGCGGCTGATTTGATCATCATCGCCGGGAGGCCGTCGATGGGGAAAACCACTTTCGCGATGAATATGACCGAGAACGTCGCGATCAAGACTGGCCGGCCGGTTGCGGTATTCAGCATGGAGATGCCCGGCGACTCGTTGGCGATGCGCATGATGTCGTCGCTCGGGCGCATCGACCAGCACCGTATTCGTACCGGCAAGCTCGACGACGACGAATGGCCGCGCCTGACCTCGGCAGTCAGCTTGCTTGCCGAGGCGCCGGTGTTCATCGACGACACTCCGGCGCTGACGCCAACCGAGCTGCGCGCGCGCGCGCGCCGGCTGAAACGCGAACATGGTGATCTGGCATTGATCATGATCGACTATCTGCAACTCATGCAGGCCCCCGAGGCTGGCGAGAACCGCGCGACTGAAATCTCGCTGATTTCACGCTCGTTGAAGGCGCTGGCGAAGGAGCTGGACGTGCCAGTGCTGGCCCTGTCACAGCTCAATCGCAGCCTGGAACAGCGCCCGGACAAACGGCCGAAGATGGCTGATCTGCGCGAATCCGGCGCGATCGAACAGGATGCCGATCTGATCGTGTTCATCTATCGCGACGAGGTGTACAACGAGGATAGCCCGGACAAGGGTACCGCCGAGATCATCATTGGCAAGCAACGTAACGGCCCGATCGGCAAGACCCGTCTGACCTTTCTGGGCCAATACACCAAATTCGAAAACTTCGCCGATAACATCTACGGCGACGAGGGCTATTGATGACCAGTGGTCCCCATGTCACGATCGATCTGTCCGCGTTGCGCCACAATCTCACGGTAATTCGCGCCCAGGCGCCGGCCAGCCAAGTGATGGCGATCATCAAGGCGAATGGTTACGGACACGGCATGTTGCGTGTCGCGCGGGCGTTGGCCGAGGCCGACATGCTCGGCGTGGCGCGCGTCGGCGAGGCTGCCGCGTTGCGTGCCGAAGGCGACATGCGCGACATCGTCGTGCTGGAGGGCGCACAGACCCTCGATGAGCTACTGCTCGCCGCCGAGCTGGATCTGTCACTGGTCGTGCATCATGCCAGCCAGCTCGATCTGCTCGGTGATATTGAACTTGCCCGGCCGTTGGCCTGCTGGCTGAAACTGGATACCGGCATGCACCGGCTCGGTTTTTCCCCGGAGGATTTCGATAGCGCCTGGCGGCGCCTGGATGCGGCCTCGGCGGCGCGGGCGGCTCCTGGTCTGATGACGCATTTCTGCTGCGCCGACAATCCCGACTCGATGCTCACTCATCACCAGATCCGCCAGTTTCGTGAATCGACCGACGGCTTGCCGGGACCGCGCAGCCTAGCCAACTCCGGCGGTATATTCGGCTGGCCGGATGCGCATGCCGATATCGTGCGTCCCGGCATCGCGCTATATGGCGTGTCGCCGTTCGAGGGCGAGACTGGCGCGACGCGAGGTCTGCGTCCGGTGATGACGCTGAAAGCGCCGCTGATCGCGATCGATCAGCGGCGTGCTGGTGACGCCATCGGTTACGGCGGAAGTTGGCATTGCCCGGAGGACATGCTGGTTGGCGTGATCGGCATCGGATACGGCGACGGCTATCCACGCCATCTGCCGAACGGCGCGCCGGTACGCTTGAACGGCGTTGAAGTGCCGTTGATCGGTCGTGTATCGATGGATATGATCAGTGTCGACCTGCGTGACGCGCCCCATGCGGCGGTTGGCGACGAAGCCATCTTGTGGGGCGAGGGTCTGCCGGTGGAGCGTGTCGCGGAGCAGGCTGGGAGCATCGCTTACGAACTGATGTGCGGCGTCACCAGCCGGGTCGCTGCTCGGGTCAGCGAGGACGAGGAGGATTGATGGCAGCGAAGATCGTCTACGTGTGTTCGGCCTGCGGCGCGCGCGCGCCGAAATGGGCGGGCCAGTGTGGCGACTGCCTGGCATGGAACACGCTGGAGGAAAGCCGCGTCGCGCCGGCGCCAAGGGCGGGTGGCCGTTCGGTCGGCTATGCCGGCGAGACCGCCGCCGGCGTGCGCTGTCTGTCGGAGGTCTCTGCCGAGCCGATCCAGCGTCAGCCATCCGGCATGGACGAACTCGACCGGGTGCTCGGTGGTGGTCTGGTCAGAGGCTCGGTGGTGTTGATCGGCGGCGACCCAGGCATCGGAAAATCCACCCTGCTTATCCAGATGCTCGCGCGACTCGCCGAGGACAACAAATCGCTCTATGTCACCGGCGAGGAATCCGCCGAACAGATCAGCCTGCGCGCGCGGCGCCTGGAGTTGAAACTCGACAGCCTGCGGGTACTTACCGAAACCAGTGTCGAGCATGTCCTGCAACAGGCCAGGACCGAACAACCGCGCATCATGGTCGTCGACTCCATCCAGACCCTCTATTCCGAGGCTCTGCAATCCGCGCCCGGCGCGGTTGCGCAGATTCGCGAGTCGGCCGCGCAACTGGTGCGTTTCGCCAAACGCAGCGGCACCAGTATCTTTCTTGTCGGTCATGTCACCAAGGAAGGCAGTCTGGCTGGGCCGCGGGTGCTCGAACACATGGTCGATACCGTGCTCTATTTCGAGGGCGACCGGGGCAACCAGTTCCGCCTGATCCGCGCCATCAAGAATCGCTTTGGCGCAGTCAATGAACTCGGCATCTTTGCGATGACCGACAAGGGTCTGCGCACCGTCGGCAACCCATCGGCGATCTTCCTCAGTGGCCATCAGCAGGAAGCCCCTGGCAGTGTCATCTTGGTTACCCGCGAGGGTAGCCGACCGCTGTTGGTCGAGGTGCAGGCACTGGTCGACGACTCCCCGCTGGGCAATCCCAGGCGCGTGTCGCTGGGCCTGGAGCAGAATCGTCTGGCGATGCTGCTTGCGGTATTGCATCGCCATGGCGGGATCCCAATGTACGACCAGGATGTCTATGTGAATGTCGTCGGCGGCGTGCGTATCACCGAAACCGCTTCCGATCTGGCAACGATCGCCGCCATCCTTTCAAGCTATCGCGACCGTCCGTTGTCGCCAAAACTGGTGGTTTTCGGCGAGTTGGGCCTTGCCGGCGAGATCCGTCCGGTACAGAATGGCCAAGAACGTCTGCGCGAAGCCGCGAAGCATGGCTTTACCCGTGCCATCGTGCCAACACGGAATGCTCCCAGGAAAGGCATCGGCGGTTTGAAAATCTTTCCAGTGGCACGACTCGCTGATGCAGTGGAAGCATTTTTCCACGAAGGATGATGTTCCGCCCGGTGGCGATTTTGCCGGATGGATCTATCCACGGAGACGGCTGGTGTTGGCTCTCAACGATGGGGCTGAAACACCCCGGATCAAGAAGGGGGCGCCTCGAAAAATGGCGATGCCGAGCCTCCCTAACAAGATGTTGAAAAAGTCCTTCCATGGACTTTTCAACGACGGAAGCGGGAAATGCGATTTCCCGGTTCCTTCATTTTCAATGACTTGCAGCCATCGAAAAGGGTGGTACATCCCTGTACGGCACACAGGCCATTGAAAAATGCCATTTTTCAATGGCCTGCTAACCTGGATTTCTCACCCGTTCACGACTGCGACCGCCCC
>JALSSX010000014.1 GCA_026984055.1 Sedimenticola sp.
CTTGACGCAGGGCATCGGCCAGCAGGCCGTCGTGGCTGCCGGTGTCGCCGGCCGGATCGCTGAGCTGCCTCAGCAGTCGCCAGATGGCGCGGCGGTCCTTGCTCGGGCGGAAGTATTCGTTCTTGTTACCGCCGAACAGCATGCCGCCGACCCGGTCGTGTTGGCTATTGGCCGCCCAGCCAAGCAATGCTGCGGCACGCGCTGCTTGCACCGACTTGAATACCTTGCGCGTGCCGAAATGCATGTGCGCGCCTTTGTCCACGCACAGCACCACGGTGCGTTCACGCTCTTCCTGGAAAACCTTCAGATGTGGCTTGCCGGTGCGCGCGGTGACCTTCCAGTCCATGTTGCGGATATCGTCGCCCTCGCGATATTCGCGCACTTCCTCGAAGTTCAGCCCCTGGCCGCGAAACACCGAGGCATACAAGCCGCTGAGGCTGGAGCTGACGAGTTGCTGGGAGGGCATGCCGAGGCTGCGCGCATAGCGGCGCAGCTCGACCAGTTCCTGAAGATGCGGATAAGGATGCATGATCCTGCTCAGGGAATGGCGACCAGCGACAGCAGTCGCTGGATGAAGTCCTCGGCGGTGATGCCTTCCGCTTCGGCTTCGAAGGTCAGGATCAGGCGGTGGCGCAAGATGTCGGTGGCGACGCGCTGGATGTGCTCCGGTGAGACGTAGTCCTCGCCATCCAGCCAGGCGCGAGCGCGGGCGCAGCGCGCCAGGGCGATGGAGGCGCGCGGCGAGGCGCCGAGCCGCGACCAGTTGCTGAGTTCCTTGTCGTAGGCCCGTGGGTTGCGCGTGGCTTGCACCAGATCGACGATGTAACGGTTCAACTTCGGGTCGAGAAACAGCTCGCTGACGTTGTCGCGGATCTCGAATAAAACGTGCTCGGGCAGCGGATCTCTTGCTTCCGGCAGACTCTTGCCCTGCTGGGCGTTGTCGAGTTCCAGGATCTGAAGTTCTTCCTCGTGGTTAGGGTAATCCACTTCCACCTGCATCAGAAAGCGGTCGAGTTGGGCTTCCGGCAGGCGATAGGTGCCTTCCTGTTCGACTGGGTTCTGGGTGGCTAGCACCATGAACAGACGTGCCAGCGGATAAGTTTTCTGACCGACTGTGATATGCCGTTCGGCCATCGCTTCGAGCAATGCTGACTGCACCTTCGCCGGCGCGCGGTTCACCTCGTCGGCAAGCAGGATATTGTGGAACAGTGGACCAGGGCTGAACTCGAATTCGCCTTTCTCCTGCCGATAGATATCGGTGCCGATCAGATCGGATGGCAGCAGATCAGGGGTGAACTGAATGCGGTGGAAATCTCCTTCGATGGCCTCGGACAGTGCGTTGACCGCTGTTGTCTTGGCCAGGCCGGGCATGCCTTCGACGAGCATGTGGCCGTCACTGAGCAGGCAGATCAACATGCTGTCGATCAGGTTCTGTTGGCCGATGATACGGGAAGAAATGTGTTGTCGAACGGAATCGAGAGCCTTGGGAGTCATACTGCTGGAATACTGCAATGCGTAAACGGTTATCTATCGTGGGGAATTTTGGAATAAAGCGCAAGGAGCAGAAATATATGCAAGTATTCTTATCTTGGTGTGCAAACATGGAGTCGGTCGCCCATGATGCATTCGTAGGAGCGCCGTGACGATATCCTTGCCAGGTTGAGTTCGGTTATCTCGTGGTCGAACACAGGAAATCTTCATGTTTCGGGGTGTTTCAGCTTTCGGCAAGAAGGTTGATTCGACGGAGTTGCGCGAAGCTCTCCAGCGCCTTTTTTCACCTTCCCGCAGGCTTTGTGGGATCCACTGAAAAGCTTTCCTAAAGCCCCTTCCGCGATGGTCGTTAACCATGCCGTAAGCAACCGGCGTTTCTGGTCGGTATGCGCTGAATTGAATCCAACAGTTTCCGGCTGCGGCCGGGAGAGGGAGAAAAAGCATGGCCAGTATTCTTGCTGTCGACGATTCCGCATCCATGCGGCAGATGGTTTCCTTCACGCTGAAAGGCGCCGGCTACGAGGTGATCGAAGCAGCGGATGGCGTGGAAGCATTGAATATCGCGCGCGACAAACCCGTCAACTTGGTGATCACCGACGTGAACATGCCAAACATGGACGGCATCTCGTTGATCCGCGAGTTGCGTAACCTGCCAAGTTATAAATTCACCCCATTATTGATGCTGACCACCGAGTCCAGCGCCGAAAAGAAGCAGCAGGGAAAGGCGGCTGGCGCCACTGGCTGGATCGTCAAGCCGTTCAACCCCGACCAGTTGCTTGGCACGGTAAAGAAGGTACTCGGTTGATCCGCCGTGCCGGAAATTCATTCAGTGAAGTGTTGACAGGGGGCGTGCTATGAGCATTGACATGGCTCAGTTTCATCAGGTGTTCTTCGAGGAAAGTTTCGAGGGCCTGGATATTATGGAGAGCGGTCTGCTGGACATGGATCCCGGCACGGTGGATTCGGAACAGATCAACGCCATCTTTCGCGCCGCGCATTCCATCAAAGGCGGCGCGGGAACCTTTGGTTTCGCGGATATCTCGGGTTTCACGCATACCATGGAGACCCTGCTCGACGAGATGCGCGACGGTCGCCGCGAGATCACCACCGACGCGGTGGACGTGTTGCTAAAATCGGTCGATGTGCTGCGTGACATGTTGACCGCCGCGCGGGATGGCGGCGATGTCGATCAAGCTAATATCGATGCGCAGAGCGCGGAGTTGAAACGCGTGCTCGACAGCCGACCGGGCCAGGAGACGCCGGTTGCCGCGACCGATGGCGAAGCCGAGAATGCCGCTGCATTGCCCACCGCGCCGGTGGTGGGCTGGCATGTAGTGTTCCGACCGCACGCGCATCTGATGCGTACCGGCAATGATCCATTGCGTCTGTTGAAGGAGTTTCGTGAGCTGGGCGATACCAGCGTCACGTGCGACATTGGTGGCATGCCAGCCTTCCATGAATACGAACCCGAGGATGCCTGTCTGTCCTGGGATATCCATCTGCGCGAGGCGGTGGACAAATACCAGGTGCAGGAGATCTTCGACTGGGTAGAGGATGATTGCGATCTGGCGATCATGGAGATTTACGATGAATCCGCGCCGGCCGTGACACCTGCGATGGCGGTGACCGAGGCGCCCCCGGAAGGGCGGGTGAAACCAGATCTGAAACTGGCTGATCCGCCGCCCGAGCGGCGTGGTGGCGGCGATAGGCGCAAGCCATCCAAGCCGGCGGCAAGCGCCAGCGCGGGTTCCATCCGGGTCGACGTTCCCAAGATCGACAGCCTGATCAACATGGTCGGCGAACTGGTCATCACCCAGTCCATGCTCAGCATGCTTGGTGAGGACTTCGACATGCAGGATGTGCCGAAACTGCTGGAGGGCCTGGCCCAGCTGGAGCGTCATACGCGTGAATTGCAGGAGAGCGTGATGCAGGTACGCATGATGCCGATCAGCTTCACCTTCAGCCGCTTTCCGCGATTGGTGCGCGATCTCTCCAACAAGCTGAATAAGAAGATCGAACTGAAGATGATCGGCGAGAGCACCGAGGTGGATAAGACCGTCATCGAGAAGATCGGCGATCCGCTGGTGCATCTGGTGCGCAATAGCCTGGATCATGGCATCGAGCTGCCTGAGGTCCGCGTCGCGGCCGGTAAGCCGGAAACCGGCACAGTGGTGCTGAACGCCTACCACAAGGGCGGCAATATCGTCATCGAGATCAAGGACGACGGCAAGGGACTGGACGGTGATTTTTTGTTCGACAAGGCGGTCTCCAAGGGTTTGTTGAGTCCGGACGAAGTACTTACCGACAAACAGAAATACGAGCTGATCTTCATGGCCGGTTTCTCCACCGCCGAGCAGATCAGCGACGTGTCCGGGCGTGGCGTCGGCATGGACGTGGTGCGCAAGAACATCAACGAACTGGGTGGCAGCATCGAGATCGAATCCGAGCTCGGTGTCGGTACCGACATCATCATCCGCTTGCCGCTGACATTGGCGATACTCGATGGCCAAGTGGTGCGTGTCGGCGATGAAACCTACATTGTGCCACTGGTATCCATCATCGAATCCATCCAGGTGCGCCCGGAGATGATCAACCTGGTCGGCGGCAAGGGGGAGGCCTTCAAGCTACGTGACGAGTACCTGCCGATCGTGCGCATGCACGAGGTGTTCGATGTCAAGGCCGATCATGTCGAGGAGCTGACGGAAGGGCTGCTGGTCATCGTCGAGGCAGAGGGGCGCAAGTGCGGCTTGTTCGTCGATGACCTGCTCGGTCAGCATCAGGTTGTGATCAAGTCGCTGGAAGAGAACTACGGCAATGTCGAAGGCGTCTCTGGCGCGACCATTCTTGGCGACGGTTCTGTTGCCCTGATTCTCGATATTACCGGCGTGATCCGCCTGAGCGGATCACGCCAGGACGACTTCCGCCTGCCGCGTTCAGCCTGAGAGGAAAATCATGACAGCAACAGCCGAACAGTTGGATATCGCGCCGCTCTCCACCGAAGAGTCCGGCAGCCAGTATCTGACCTTCACCGTGGCCGATGAAACCTACGGTGTGGACATCCTGCGCGTGCAGGAGATTCGTGGCTGGGAACCGGTGACGCGCATCCCGAACGCGCATGACTGCGTGCGTGGCGTGCTTAATCTGCGTGGCGCCATCGTGCCGGTCTATGACCTGCGCCTGATGCTCGAACTCGATTGGGTCAACTACTGCGCCGAGACAGTCGTCGTGATCATCAAGGTGCGCCAAAAGGACAGTGAAAAACACGTTGGCCTCATCGTCGATGCCGTGTCGGACGTGATCAACGAGAACGATATCGAAATCAGTAACTCGCCAAGCTTTGGCGAACATATCAAGACCGAGTTCATCTCCTCGCTGGCGACGGCAAGAACGGGTGCGATGGTGATGCTCCTGGACGCGGACCGGCTGCCCATTGCCGGCGCGAACAGTGATGATGAAGAACATCCAGGCGATGAATGAACCCAGTGAAACGACAGAAGCAAGGGGATAGAGAGAGATGAAATTGAACGAGCCGGTCACCGGTAAAGAGATCGAATATCCGGGTGAAGAGATTCTGGTATCGCAGACCGACAAGAAAGGCCGGATCACCTACGTGAATCGGCCGTTCCGGGATATATCCGGCTTCTCGATGGACGAGCTGGTGGGCAGCAGCCACAACCTGGTGCGTCATCCCGAGATGCCACCAGAAGCCTTCGAGGAACTTTGGTATGCGATAAAATCGGGGCGTTCCTGGTCTGGGCTGGTGAAGAACCGGGCGAAGTCCGGCGATCACTATTGGGTGAGGGCGAACGTCGCGCCATTGACCCGCGATGGCGTGGTCACCGGCTATATGTCGGTGCGCACCAAGCCGGCGCGTGATGAGATCGACGCGGTGGAAAGCCTGTACCGAGAGATCAATGCCGGCAAGGCGGGACTGGCGCCAGGCGGCTTGTTCACGCGTCTTGGCCATGCCTTTCGTCAACTGAGCATTCGTGGCTTGTTGCTCGGCGTCGTGGCGATGTTCTGCCTGATGCTCGGTGGCCTAGGCGTGATGGTATCGATGGGTGTTTCATCCAACGCGATACTCGCCGCACTGGTGGCGATGGCGGTTGCCGCCGGGGTCGCCGGACTGGGCCTGGTGAGCTATATCACCAAGCCGATACGGTATGTGCGCGACAAACTCGGTCAAATCGCCGAGGGCGACTACTTCGATTGGGCGGAGATCCGCCATGGTGGTGAGATCGGTGAATTGCTCGACCGGGTGCGCCAGACCCAGATCAAACTTGGCTTCGAAGTCATGGACATGCGCGAGAAGGCAGCCGAGACCGGGCGCGTCAAGACCGCGCTGGATGTTGCCCAGGCGAATGCGATGGTCGCTGACGTGGACAACAATATCGTCTACCTGAACCAGGCGGCGCAACGGATGTTCGCCGATGCGCAGGAAGATCTTCGCGAAGTATTGCCAGACTTCGACGCCAGCAAGCTCCTGGGGCAGAACATCGACGTATTCCACAAGCATCCGCAACACCAGCGCGACATGCTCGCCGCCTTGACGGATACCTTTAAGGGTCGTATCGAGGCCGGTTCGCGTACCTTTCAGATCATCGCCACGCCGGTACTCAACGACGCGGGCAAGCGCATCGGCACCGCCGTGGAATGGCAGGATCTGACCGAACGACTGGCGGCCGGGGCGCGGGAACATGAAACCTTGGAAAAGGAACGCCGGCTGTCGCGCGAGAATGCGCGTATCCGTTCGGCGCTGGACAATGTCTCCACCAGCGTGATGCTGGCCGACAACGAACGCAACATCATCTACTTGAACAAGACCGCGCAGCGCCTTTTCTCCGACAACGAGACGGATTTCCGCGAGGATCTGCCGGACTTCGATGCGTCTCGCCTGCTCGGTGCGAACATCGACCAATTCCATAAGAACCCGGAGCATCAGCGGCATATGCTCAAACAGCTCGATGGTCAGCATGATGCCGAGTTGTCGATCGGTGGGCGTACGATGAAATTCATCGCCTCGCCGATCCTCGATGACGAAGGCGCGCGCCTGGGCACTGCGGTGGAATGGACGGATCGTAGTGAAGAGGTCTCGGTCGAGGATGAGGTCGAGGGCATCGTCGTCGCAGCGCGCTCCGGCGATCTGTCCAAGCGCGTCGCGCTGGACGGCAAGCAGGGCTTTTTCCGCACCCTGGGGGTCGGCATCAATTCGTTGCTCGAAGAGATGGGCGATGTTTTCAACGATATCGGCAGCGCGATGGATCGCATGTCCAAGGGAGATCTGACCCAGCCGATACAGGCCAGCTACGAGGGCGCGTTCGGCAAGGTCAAAGATGATGTGAATCTTTCGATGAAGAACATCGGAGGCATCATCGACGGCCTGCGTCAGGCGGCCGATGCGATCAATGTTGCCTCGGACGAGATCCAGTCCGGCAATCACAGCCTGTCGACGCGCACCGAACAGCAGGCTGCCAGTCTGGAGGAAACGGCTTCGAGCATGGAGGAGCTGTCCAGCACGGTGCGCAACAATGCCGACAACGCGCAGCAAGCCAACCAGGTTGCCGCCACCGCGCGTGGCGTCGCCGAAACCGGTGGTGAGGTGGTGCGCGACGCGGTGCGGGCGATGCGCGAGATCAACGATGCCAGCAGTCGCATCGCCGAGATCATCGGCGTGATCGACGAGATCGCCTTCCAGACTAATCTACTGGCGCTGAATGCCTCTGTGGAGGCCGCGCGCGCCGGCGAGCAGGGCCGGGGCTTCGCCGTGGTCGCCACCGAGGTGCGCAATCTCGCCGGGCGCAGTGCGACCGCCGCGAAGGAGATCAAGGAGCTGATCCAGGACAGCGTCGAGAAGGTCGATGCCGGCTCCGAGCTGGTGAACAAATCCGGCGAGACGTTGGAACAGATTGTCACCAGCGTAAAGCATGTTGGCGACATCATCGCCGAGATCGCCGCCGCCAGCCAGGAGCAGACCGCCGGTCTGGATCAAATCAACCACGCGGTCACCAGTCTCGACGATACCACCCAGCAGAATGCCGCACTGGCCGAGCAGATCGCCGC
The DNA here is from genome assembly GCA_026984055.1 of Sedimenticola sp. Classification (GTDB taxonomy): domain Bacteria; phylum Pseudomonadota; class Gammaproteobacteria; order Chromatiales; family Chromatiaceae; genus JALSSX01. The sequence continues at coordinate 7,552 of JALSSX010000014.1, forward strand.
CAACTCCGCGTCGCTGCGGGACCAGGCCCTACAGATGGAAAGCGGCATCCGGCGCTTCAGTGTGTTTGAGGGAGGCGATCAGGAGTGGAGTGAGCTGGTCAACGGGGGGGGACATGACCACCAACCTGGCCACGGTGGCGACGCAACCTTCGATTTCTTCGCCGCGCGCACCGCGCATCTCGCCTGGCGCCAGCGCATCCGTGACTTTCTGGATGGCGCCGAGGGACTCAGCGAGGACGAGGCGGTTTCGCATCGCGACTGCAAGCTGGGCAAGTGGCTATACAGCTTCGGCCTGGAACAATACGGCGATATCCCGGCGATGCGCACCATGGAGAAGGAACACGAGGTATTGCATGCCACCATTCGCGACATCGTGCGCCTGAAGAACGAGGGCCGGGACGACGAGGCGGAGGCACGCTTCGGTGAGATCGAAAAACTCTCCGGCAAGATCGTCTTCCTGCTGAAACAGGTAGAGAAGGCCGCGGCCTGACGCCAATCACAAGAGAAGCCAATATGAACCAGGCAAACATCAATGTGCGGTTGAAGCAGTCGGACAACCAATATCTGTGCTTTTTGCTAAATGACGAAGCCTATGCGATCGACATCCTTTCGGTGCGCGAGATACGTGGCTGGGAGGCAGTACGCGCGTTGCCGGCAATGCCTGGCTTCGTGAAAGGTGTTCTTGATCTGCGCGGCAGCATCATCCCGGTGATTGATCTGCGTCTGCGTTTCGGTCAGGAACAGGTGGAATATACCGAAACCACGGTGATCATCGTCGTGCGCGCCGAGCTGGAGGAAGGGTCGCGGACCTTCGGCGCGGTCGTCGACAGCGTGTCGGACGTACTTGACGCGCATGATCACGAGATCATGCCGAGTCCGGACCTGGGCGGTAGCGTGGACACGTGCTATCTCCAGGGCATGGTCAGCATCGACGGTCGGATGATCGTTCTGCTAGATGTCGACAAGGTTTTCAATCCGAAGGAATTCGAGGCATTGGGCGGCTTGGTTGTTCCGCCTCGCCAGGCCGAGGCGTAACGCCGTGAAATCATCCCGGCGGAAGCAGGAGTGAAGCATGAATGACAGAAAGCTGATTGGCGTGCTCAACCAGAAGGGCGGTGTCGGCAAGACTACGTCGACGACCAATCTGGGGCATGCCCTGGCGAGATCCGGCCAACGCGTGCTGGTGATCGATCTCGATCCGCAGAGTCACCTGGCGCCGAGCCTGGGGCTGTTCAAGGCGCCACGCCGTGGCACTTGCGAATGGTTGCTGGACGAAGCGCCACTAGACGAATTGATCGTGCATACCCGCGAGAACCTCGGTTTGCTGGCGGCGGGCCGGCGACTGCGTGAATTCGAGGAGATGCCTGGCAGCCCGTCGGAGCGCGCGCGCCTGCTGCAAGCAGCCCTGCAACGCGACATGGAAGACTTCGACTACATCCTATTCGATTGTCCGCCGTCGTCCGGCCTGTTGGTGGCGAATGCCATCCTCGCGGTCGACGAGATACTCGTGCCGGTAACTGGCGACTATCTGTCGCTGAACGGGCTGGCGCATCTGTTGATGACGCTGAAGCGCTTCGAGCCTTATCGCGACAGGCCGATGGAGCAGTGGTTCTTTCTCAGCCGTTTCGTCGCCCGTCGGCGGCTGTCGAAAGAGGTTGCCGAGCGTCTGCTGAATCATTTCCCCGAGCGTGTGCTTTCCACGCCGATCCGCGAAGCCGCGGCATTGGCCGAATGTCCAGCCGCCGGACGAACCATTTTCGAATACCGTCGCAACAGTAATGGCGCGGACGATTTTTCCAACCTGGCCCGGGATCTGGTTGAGAGGAGAATGATGGCATGAGTGAAGTCGAACCGATCATGAACCACGACCCGCTGGCAGATGTGCTGGCCCAGTCGAATGCCAGTGCCGCCGTGGAAGGTGGTCCACCAGGTGGCGATGCGCCAAGCGTCGACACGTCCGACCCGCCATCGGATGCGTCCGCGGAGACGCCGGATCTCGATGCCGGCGCGGCGTTCGCGCTGCCCGAACAGATAGGCATTCAGGAGGTCGGTGAGTTGCACATGGTATTGCGCGACATGCTCGACGCGGGTGGCGGCATCCATCTCGATGCCAGCGGCGTCGAGAATATCGACGGCGCCGGTATCCAATTGCTGGCCGCGTTCTTCAAAGAAGCGGTTACGCATCAGATTGCCGTCGACTGGGTCGGTGTGTCGCCGACGCTCGCCGAAGCCGCGGATGTGCTCGGACTGCGCGAGCTGTTGTGTATCGAGCAAGCTGCATGGGAGACCCATAATCGATGAATAACCAGGCAAAAGAGCTGGCTACGGTCAAGGATAAGCCGGACCTCGACTGGAGCCAGGTGAAGGAAACCGTGCGCATGCTGAACGTGGCGGTGGCCCAGGTCGAGATAGCCATGCACGATGGCAACGACTCGGTGAATACCCTGACCGAGAGCTTTGCGGGCATGATGAACAATGTCGGCGAGATTCAGTCCTTGGTCGAGGGCGCGGCGATCGAGGACGGCCCATTGAAGGAACGGATTCTGCATCTCTGTCATGGTGTCGGGATGCAGATGGGGCAGAGCGTGGTCGCCTTTCAGTTCTATGACAAGCTCAGCCAGCGTCTCGGACACGTCAGCGACATGTTGGATTCACTCGGCGGGTTAGTGTCCGATGACGGTCGCCTGTTCAATCCCTATGCATGGCGTGAATTGCAGGATCGTATTCGCTCGCGTTACAGCATGCGCGAGGAACAGAAGATGTTCGACGCGGTGCTCGCCGGCAAGAGCATCGATGAAGCGCTCGCCGAGGTACACGATGGCATGGAGGATCTCGGCGACGAGATCGAATTGTTCTGATGGCGCTGGCAATGACGGAAGAACGTGTGCGCGAATTCCCGTTCACGCAACAGGATTTCAATTTTCTGCGCACCCTGACTCGGACGAAGACCGGCATTGTCGTCGACGACGACAAATTCGACATGTTCTATTCGCGGCTATCGCGTCGCCTGCGTCAGTTGAAGCTCGGCAGTTTTGCCGAATATTGCGCGTTGATTCGCTCCGGCGACGAAGAGGAAGAGCGCCATCTGATCAATGCCATCACCACCAATCTGACAGCCTTCTTTCGCGAGAATCATCATTTCGAATTTCTGGCGAATACCATCGTGCCAGCGTTTCTTCAGCGTGGCGGGCGTGAGTTCAATATCTGGTCGTCCGGCTGCTCCACTGGAGAAGAGCCGTATTCGCTCGCGATGACCTTGCTCGAAGCCGGCCTGCCGGCACGCGCGAAGGTGAAGCTCGCGGCGACCGACCTGGATTCCAACGTGCTTGCGACCGCTCGTGCCGGCGTCTATGACTTGGCGCGGGTCGAGGGAATCTCCACCGCACGCAAGAAGCAATGGTTTCTGAAAGGCTCGGGCGCGAACAGCGGCAAGGTGCGGGTCAAGGACGATCTGAAGAAACTCATCGTGTTTTCCCAGTTGAATCTGATGAGCGATTGGCGCATGCCGCCACAGGAGGTGATCTTCTGCCGTAATGTGATCATCTACTTCGACAAGGAAACCAAGCGGCGCCTGGCCGATCGTTATGCTGACGCGCTGGCGCCTGGTGGTTATCTGGTGATCGGCCATTCCGAATCCCTGTACAAGGTCAGCGAGCGTTTCGAATCGCTGGGAAATACCGTCTATCGCAAGATACGCTGAGGTCGTTGTCATGCCGTTCAGAAAAAGACACCAGGATCTGCCAGCGCCGACACGTGGCTTCGAGCACATCTCGCGCTACTGGGACACCAGCCACGAGATGCCGGCGGCGAAGATCCTGCCGGGTGAATACTATGTCACCGTCAAGGAGGAGTTGATCACCACGGTGCTGGGTTCCTGCGTTTCCGCGTGCATTCGGGATCGGGTCTTTGGCATTGGCGGCATGAACCATTTTATGTTGCCCATCGGTGACGAAGACAGGGTGTCGCTGGGCGCCGATGTGCTGAGTAACGCGACCCGCTTCGGCAATTATGCGATGGAGCACATGATCAACGAGATACTCAAGCTCGGTGGCCGCAAGGAGAACTTGGAAGTCAAGGTATTCGGCGGTGGTCGCATGATAGAGAAGATGACCAGCATCGGTGAGCGCAACATCGAGTTCGTGCATGACTATCTGCGCGCCGAGGGTCTGGATCTGCTTGCCGAGGATGTCGGCGATATCTATCCGCGCAAGGTGATCTTCATCCCGAGCACGGGTGTCGCGCGCGTAAAGAAACTGAAGCATCTGCACAACGATACCGTCGTCCAGCGAGAGAGAGAATATAAGTCCCAAATCGAGCAGAAGCCGGTTCAGGGCAGTATCGAATTGTTTTGATGGGGATAGCATGATCAAGGTATTGATAGTTGACGATTCCGCGCTGGTGCGCCAAGTGTTGACGCGGATTCTGGAAGAGGCGCCGGACATCCAAGTGGTTGGCGCGGCGCGTGATCCCTTCGAAGCACGCGAGAAAATCAAACAATTGAACCCCGACGTGTTGACCCTGGATGTCGAGATGCCACGCATGGATGGCGTCACCTTTCTGAGCAATCTGATGCGCCTACGACCGATGCCGGTGGTGATGGTTTCCACCCTGACGGAAAAGGGTGCGGATGTTACCTTTCGCGCCCTGGAGCTGGGTGCGGTGGATTTCGTCACCAAGCCGAGGATCGATGTCCAGGCGGGGTTGTCCGCCTACACCGACGAGCTGCTGGAGAAGGTGCGCGCGGCGGCGCTCGCCAAGGTCAGCGCGATCGATCTGGGCACTGCGAAGCAGGTAGTCGGCAGTGACGTATCGGCCGGCGGTGGCTCGACTGCGCGTGGTGGAGCGCTGAACCTGAAGACCACCGATACGGTCATCGGCATTGGTTCGTCCACGGGTGGCACCGAGGCGGTCAAGGCTTTGCTGAGCCGGCTGCCACCGGACACGCCGGGGATTGTCATCTCGCAACATATTCCCGTGGCGTTCAGCCGGCCTTTCGCCGCGCGCGTCAACAAGGAATCCGCATTGGTGGTCTCTGAGGCCAGCGATGGCCAACAGATCCTGCCAGGGCATGCATATATCGCGCCGGGCGACCGGCATCTGCGCGTCGAGCGCAATGGCGCCCGCTATCTCTGTCGATTGGACGACGGCGAACCGGTAAACCGTCACAAACCATCGGTCGAGGTGATGTGTCTGTCGCTGGCGCGCAACGTCGGCAAGAACGCGGTTGGCATCATGCTCACCGGCATGGGCGCCGATGGCGCCGACGCGATGGGCGAGATGCAGGCCGCCGGCGCGCCGATCATCGCCCAGGATGAACGTTCCAGCGTGGTCTGGGGCATGCCTGGCGCGGTGGTCAAGCGAGGCTTTGCCGATCACGTGGTCAGCCTGGACAAGATGGCCGAGCATCTGCTGGACGTGCTGAAGACCCGCGCGTGAACGGGGTTGTGTTTCAGTTTTCCTTCAGCGAGCCGATAGCCCGGATAGTGTCAGTTCAACTGGAAGCCTGAAGTGAGCGGAAGCCCCAGCAATCGTAGCGTCATCCTCCTGTTCGCCGTGGGTGTCAGTGTTCTGGTGTTTGCCTGGAATACCGGCGCCGATAGCCGTGTGTTGGTGGCCTTCGTCGTTTTCCTGGCGATTGCCATGGGCCTGCTCGTCCGGCGGTCTATCGGGCGGGGGATTCAGGATCCGCCACGGGAACGCTATCACTCCTTGGATGAGATTGCCCGCCTGGGCGAGATTCAGGTCGATGAGCTGAGCACCGCGAATACCGATATACAGGCCAGTCTCGGCCAGATCAATGAACTGGTCTCGGATTCCGTGGTCTCGCTGCAATCCAGTTTCAATAACCTGCATGAACAGACCCGCGAACAACAGCATGTGGTGATGTCGATCATGGATGCGATGGGCGAGGGCGACGACCGTATTTCCTTCAGCCAGTTTGCCGAGGAGACGGACGGTGTGTTGCGTTACTTCGTCGACCATATCGTCAATACCAGCGCCGAAAGCATGGGCATGGTCGAACACATCGATGATGTGGTCGCGCGCCTGGCGTCCGCCGAATCCCTGCTCGACGACATGAATCAGATCGCTGACCAGACCAATCTGCTGGCCCTGAACGCGGCCATAGAGGCGGCGCGCGCCGGCGAGGCGGGGCGCGGCTTCGCGGTGGTCGCCGACGAGGTGCGCAATCTGTCGCAGCGCTCCAGCCGCTTCAGCGAACAGATTCGCACCTCGCTGGGTGATTCCAAGACCTATATCGAGAATGCTCGCGAGGCGGTGCGTAAGCTGGCCTCCAAGGACATGAATTTCGCCATTCGTTCGAAGGCGCGGGTGGACGATATGATCGAACAGATCGCCGCCTTCAACAGCAAGCTGGAAACCAGCCTGTCTTCCGTGGCCCGACTCAGCGAAGCCATCGATGGTTCTGTCGGCGACGCGGTGCGTTCCTTGCAGTTCGAGGACCTGGTCACCCAGTTGGTCAGTTACGCGGACGGACAAGTGAATATCTCCGCCGAGGGCAATACGCGGTATCGTGAACTGATGGCGAAGTGGCTGGCGGCACAGCGTGATCCCGACGCCGCCAGCGACGAGCAAGGGCTTGTCGAGGCGCTGACGCACAGTTGGGTGGAAGCGCGCGCCGCGCTGTCCAAGCCGGTCGCGCAGAACGATATTTCGGAAGGCGATATTGAGTTGTTCTGAATCGGATAGATCCCGCAATGACAGCATTGCCGGATCATCGGCAAGAGAATTCTATTCATCGCTTGCTGTTCACAGTGAGCCTTCGCACGAGGAATGCCAGTGCAAACCGCGGAAAACGTCATCCAGTATCCCCTCGACAAGACCAGCCCAAAGGTGTTGGTCGTCGATGACAGTCGGACCAACCGGCGGATTCTGAAAACCATCCTGAAGGAACACGGCTATCGGGTCGCGACGGCGCGCAATGGTCATGAGGCGGTAGAGGCGGTTGCTGTGGCGCATCCGGATATCGTGCTGATGGACATCAACATGCCGTTGATGAACGGCTATGAGGCGGTGCGGCGCATCAAGCACATTACTGGCAAGCGCGTGATCCCAGTGATGTTCGTGACCTCTTTGACCGACGATGCCTCGTTGGCTACCTGTCTGGATGCCGGTGGCGACGATTTCGTTACCTTCCCGATCAACGAGACCATCTTGATGGCGCGCATGCAGGCCTTGTTGCGAAATCGCGCGCGCGCTCGGCGTCTGATCGAACAAGAACAGCAATTGTCCCGCTACGAGGACATGGTCGCGCGCGAACAGGAGGTGGCGACATCGATCTTTCGCGCGGTGATGAAGCGCGATGATCTGGATGCCGAGAATATCCACTACAGCATCTCGCCGATGGCAGTGTTCAACGGTGACCTGCTGCTTGGCGCGCGCACGCCGAACGGTGACTTGCAGATCCTGCTCGGTGATTTCACCGGGCACGGCCTGGGCGCCTCCATCGGCAGTCTGCCGACTTCGGAGATCTTCCATGCGATGGCGGCAAAAGGCTTCGGTATCGTCGACATCATGGCGGAGATCAATCGGCGTCTGCATTCGCTGATGCCGACCGGTATGTTTTTGGTTGCCGCCGGGGTCGAGATCTCGGCGCGTACCGGCTCGGCGATGGTCTGGGCCGGCGGTGTGCCGGACATCCTGGTTCGACGCTTCGATACTGGCTGCATCGAGCTTCTCGCCGCGCGCCATCTGCCGCTGGGCATCGGTGGCGATGAACTCTTCGAGCGCAGCTTCGACATGCTCGCGCTGGAACCCGGCGATCGCCTGTACCTGCTGACCGACGGCGTGACCGAGGCCGAGAATGCCGACGGTGAGATGTTCGGCGTCGAGCGACTGAAGCAGAATATCGGCGGGCAGGCGGACCCGGATGGGATATTCGATCGCGTGATGACGGATCTGGAGACGTTTCGTGCTGGTCATGCGCAGAATGACGACGCCACCTTGCTGGAATACATATGCAATCCTGGCCTGGAACATCGCATCGCCCAGCGTTCGCGGGTCGGCGCGGGGGCACATCGGCGGATCAGCACAGAATGGCATATCGACATGCATCTGGACGCGGATGCCTTGCGGGATTTCGATCCACGTCCCGTTATCACCCAGTTGGTGATGGATGTGCAAGGGCTCTACAACCATCGCGAGCGATTGTTCACGATACTCGCCGAGCTGTTCTCAAATGCGCTGGACCACGGCGTGCTCGGGCTCGACAGTGCGATGAAACACAGTTCCGAAAGCTTTTCCGATTACTACCGATTGCGCGCCGAGCGGCTGGCGGCACTGGCCGATGGCTGGGTCACTATCTCGTTGAATCACCAGCCGAGCATGGATGGAGGCCAATTGAGTATCCAGATAAGCGACAGCGGCCCAGGATTCGATCCGGCGGTCCTGACGCAAGCGACCGATGGGGCCTGCCACGAGAACGCCGAGCTGTTCTGTGGTCGTGGATTCAGCCTGTTGCGCCGGTTGTGCGACAACCTCATCGTGCATCCACCCGGAAACCTGATCGAAGCCGCCTATTCCTGGCGGTACGACACCGACGATTCACCCACAGGAGCAGAGATATGCCAGTAACGACCACGCTTTCGGCTGATCAGAAAGAAAAGACCATCGCCATCGACGGACGCTTCGATTTCACCGCGCACCAGGATTTCATCAAGGCCTACAAGTCGGATCCCAAGGGAGAGAAAGCCTATGTCGTGGATTTGCGCAACGCCGACTATATGGATAGCTCGGCGATGGGCATGCTGCTACAACTGCGCGAGTACGCCGCGCAGCATCGCGTCGCCTTGAAGAACGCCAACGATACCGTCATGGAAGTGCTGCGCATCGCCAACTTCGGCAAACTGTTTCAGGTTCAATGAGTCGATCGTTTGACAGCGGCGGGATCCTGCGGCCTAATTGCCGGATTTCAAGGTAAGCCTGGAAACAGGCGACGAGATTATGCAATTACAGCCGGTGATCCTCTCTGGCGGTTCGGGCACGCGCCTGTGGCCGCTGTCGCGCGAAGCCTATCCCAAGCAGTTTCTCGCCCTGTGCGGCGAGCAGACCATGTTGCAGATGACCGCACGTCGCGTCGACGCGGTCGACGATGACTGCGCGTTGTTGGACACCCTCGTGGTGTGCAACGAATCGCACCGTTTCCTGGTCGCTGAGCAGATGGCCGCGATCGGCAAACCGCTAGCGGCCATCATCCTCGAACCCGAGGGGAGGAATACCGCGCCGGCGCTGACCCTGGCGGCGATCGCGGCGCTGGATGGCGGGCGCGATCCGGTGCTGCTGGTGATGCCGGCCGATCACCGCATCGGCAACGAGGCGCGCTTCGCCCGCTTGGTCGAGACCGGCTGTCGTCTGGTGGAGACGGGCAACATCGTTACCTTCGGCATCGTGCCGCATCGCGCCGAGACCGGCTTTGGCTATATTCGCGCCGGTGACGCGGTGGGCGACGAGGGCGCCCGGCACCTTGCGGCCTTCGTCGAAAAGCCCGACCACGCAACGGCGGAAGCCTATCTCCGGTCCGGCGACTATCTGTGGAACAGTGGCATCTTCATGGTCAAGGCGTCGCGCTGGATCGAAATGATGCAGGCCCACGCGCCGGATATCCTCGTCGAGGTGCGGCGCGCGATGGCATCCGCCGGGCGTGATGGCCCGTTCCTGCGCCCGGATGCCGAACACTTCCGCGCCAGTCGTTCCGATTCCATCGACTACGCAGTGATGGAACCGTTGTCTGCATTGCCGGCGGCTGATTCCTCGGCGGTGGTCGTGCCGATGGACGCCGACTGGTCGGACCTCGGCGCCTGGCCGGCTTTGCACGAGATCAACGTGGCGGATGAGAACGACAATGTATTGCAGGGTGACGTGTTCACCAACAATGCGACCGGCAATCTGGTGCATTCCGAGGATCGCCTGGTGGCGGTCGTCGGTGTCGACGACCTGATCATCGTCGAGACTCCGGACGCGGTGCTGATCACCCACAAGGACAGGGCGCAGGAGGTCAAGGCGGTATCGAACTATCTGAAACAGACCGGGCGCATCGAGCATGAGTTCCACCGTTGCGTGCATCGCCCGTGGGGCAGTTTTGAGGGCATTGGCTTCGGTTCGCGTTACCAGGTCAAGCGCCTGACCGTGAACCCCGGCGCCAAGCTGTCATTGCAGATGCATCACCATCGCGCCGAACACTGGATCGTCGTCACCGGCACCGCGCGGGTGACGCGCGACGACGAGGAGTTTCTGCTTACCGAGAACCAGTCTGCCTACATCCCGCTGGGCGCGACCCACCGCCTGGAAAACCCCGGCCAGGTGCCGTTGGAGATCATCGAGGTACAGTCCGGCAGCTACCTTGGCGAGGACGACATCGTGCGGTTCGACGACGACTACAATCGCGACTCGGACAGTTGACCCGAAGTCCCGCGGACGATTCGCTCGAAAAACTAAAATCGGTTATCCTGTGCGGCTTTTCAGTTGCGCGTGGGAACGGCACATGGGATTCAAATGCGGCATCGTTGGACTACCCAACGTGGGTAAGTCCACCCTCTTCAATTCGCTCACCGAGGCCGGCATCGCGGCGGAGAACTACCCGTTCTGCACCATCGATCCTAACGTCGGCGTGGTACCGGTCGCCGATCCACGCCTCGACGTGCTCGCCGAGATCGTCCAGCCGCAAAACGTTTTGCCTACGACCATGCAATTCGTCGATATCGCTGGCCTGGTCGCTGGCGCTTCCAAGGGTGAGGGTTTGGGTAACAAGTTCCTCGCGAATATCCGCGAGACCGACGCCATCTGTCATGTGACGCGCTGCTTCGACAATGACGACGTGGTGCATGTGGCAGGTAAGATCGATCCGCTGGACGATATCGAGATTATCAATACCGAGTTGGCGCTGGCCGATCTGGAGACTGTCGTCAAGGCGTATGACAAGCTGGTGCGTCAGGCGAAGACCGGCGATAAGAAGATCATCGCGCGGAAGGATTTTCTCGACAGCGTGCGCGCCCATCTTGACGAGGGTCGTCAGGTGCGCTCGATGGATCTGGACGACGACCAGTTGCTGGTATTGCGCGACCTGCATCTGCTGACCCTCAAACCGACCCTGTATATCGCCAACGTCGACGAGGACGGCTTCGAGAACAACCCCTATCTGGACAGTGTGCGCGAGTTCGCCGAGGCGGAGGGTGCCGAGGTGGTGCCGGTATGCGCCGCGATGGAGGCAGAGATCGCTCAGTTGGAGGCTGACGAGAAAGTGGAATTTCTTGCCGAAATGGGTCTCGATGAGCCCGGCCTGAATCGTGTCGTGCGCGCTGGTTATCACTTGCTGGGGTTACAGACCTACTTCACCGCTGGGGTCAAGGAAGTGCGTGCCTGGACGGTAAGGGTCGGCGCCACTGCGCCCCAGGCCGCTGGCGTGATCCACACCGATTTCGAGCGCGGCTTCATCCGCGCCGAGGTTATCGCCTATGAGGATTTCGTCGAATACCGGGGCGAGCAGGGCGCGCGCGATGCGGGTCGCATGCGTCTGGAAGGCAAGGAATATATCGTCCAGGATGGCGATGTGATCCATTTTCGTTTCAATGTCTGATCGTTCGCACCGCCCGCAAGTCGATTAGCAGGCCATTGAAAAATGGCATTTTTCGAGATCCCCAATACAGCCAAGGCCAGTCGAATGCCTGGCCAATGATCGTGCGCATGCCATTTTGTTCCGTGGTTGGCGGCGCCACGGTATCAGGGTCTGGATAATACCTCGGTGGGTTCGAGCCGCATCACCGGAAAGGCACTGATGGCGGCTGCCGTCATGCTGATGAGAAATACGCCGGCGAGCGCGAGGACCGGCCCAAACCACATCAGTCGAAAGGGGTAGTCCAGCCCGCTCAGGTGGATCAGTTGGCTGGACAGGGCGCAGATACCGATGCCAATCCCCGATCCCAGAATGGCGCTGCCGCCAGACTGTAGAAAAATCATTCTCAGCAACTTGTGATTGGATATCCCGATCGCTTTCAGTAGTGCGTACTGGCGTAGGTTCTCATAGGTGAACATGTATAGCATGATGCCGGTAACCCCGAATCCAACTGTCATGGCGAGGACCAACATTGCGCTCATGTCGCCAACATCCTCGGAGTTGATCAGATACCAACGCACGGTATCCGATTTGAATTGCGCCTGGGTTCTGGCGCGTAGGCCCGTCCGCGCGGTGATGCGTCTAGCCAGAAGGTCTGGGCTGATTCCCGGTTGTGGCGTGACCAGGACGAAGGTGAGGTGATGTGGGTCCGAGGATTTGATGTGTTTGACTGTCTCGTAAGTCGCATACAGCAGTGGGCGCGGTGGAAAGCGCGGAATCGCATGGGAGTTGCCGATAATGCGGATTCGTATGTCATTGATCAAGAGGATATCCCCGGTGCGCAGTGGGCGCGAAGGCGCTTCGAGGTGGGCGCCATCCGCAGGCCATTGGTCTTCTTCCCTTAGCGGTGTCGACAGCTTGCCTTCGGTCCCTCCGGCATCGACGATGGCGCTGTCGGGGATATGTAGAATAACGGGTCGGCTCTTCTGTAACCGGGGAGCGCCGGCGAGCGAGGCGCTATCCACGCCGATCATTTGAAAAGACTGGAAGCGGCCATTGGGGAAACGCGCGGTGACCTGACCGAGAGCCAAAGGAAGTGCCACACGCACACCTGCCACGCTCTGAACCCGCTTCAGGGCGCTGTCGGGAAGGTTGATCGTGCTTTCCGTGCCGTGGACAGCCGGGTCCATGACCCAGATGCGCGCGCTGGGATTTTCGGAGATCAGCGCAAAGCCTCGCGTCATGAAGCCGGCGAAGAAGGCCATGGCAAAGGTAATCAGAAAAGCAGTGAAGCCGATACCAAGAACCAAGCCCAAGAACTTGCCGCGATCCCCCCAAAGCATCTGGATGGCCACGAGATACATGATCAGCGCGACGCCTCGATAAAAACATCGAGTTGCTGACCGACATAGAGCGGGAATCCCCGTGGCATATTCAGGTTGTAGATGACATTGAGAACCCGTGTGTCGGTGCGTTCGGTGGGACTGCCGGTCAACAGCGCCTTGGGTACGATGTAGGGTTCCACATGATCGAAGCGCAAGGTGATCCGTTTATCGGGACGGTCCGGAAGCCACGCAATGGCGGGCGCCAGATGATCGAGTCGCCAGGCATCGTACTGATTGATCTCCGCGCGCAGTTGCAGGGTCGCCGATCCCATGACGATCTTGGCGGGAACCGATTGACTCGCTTCGAGATAGTCTCCCGCCTGAATGTCGAAGCGCAACAGTCTGCCGGCGATTGGCGCACGGATCGTACGTCGCTGTATCCGCATGTTCAACGATTCAAGGTCAGCCTTGGCCATTGCCAGCTTGGCGCGGGCCAAGTTGAGGGTGTCTCGCGCCTGGGTAAAGCTTTTCTTACTGGCGTATCCTGCTTTGTCTCGCCGCAGTTTGGCGATGTAATCCAGATCATGCCGCTTTGCGGTGATCTCGGCCTTGGCTTCTTCGATGCCTGCCTTGTACTTCGGCAGCAGGACGAGCAGGTCGCTGTCATCCTGTTTTAACAGGAGCTGCCCTTTTTGCACCTGTTCTCCGACCTTGACATGGGTTTGTGAAACGACCCCTGATTCGAGCGGCCGAATGACAAGATTCCGAGGCCGCGCGGCAATCAGGCCCGTTCCCGCGATGTAGTTTGAGAACGGCGGACGCCATTGCGGAAGTGGCTGCATCTTGGCATGCTGCCTGTTTGGCTGCGCGACGATGATATAAACCGCTATCGCCAGCCCGAGAACCGAGAATAAGGAAAGGAACAACAGCTTTTTCATGATTTGGATACGCCTTTTTTCTGTATGTCCAGAATGCGGCCGTCGTCCATGTGGGCGATACGATCCGCATACTCGAAGATCCGGCTGTCGTGTGTCACGATAATCAGGGTTTTTCCAAATGTTTTCACCAAATGCTGTAGCCGTTCCATCACCTGCTGTCCGGTTCGATGGTCCAGAGCGCTGGTCGGTTCGTCGCAGATGATGAGTTGCGGATCATGAACCAGGGCGCGAGCAATGGCGATGCGCTGTTTCTGGCCTCCACTCAAGGCTCCGGGTAACGCATGTTGCTTGGCAGGAAGGCCTGCGTCGCTCAGTGCGTGCTTGGCCTTGTCGAGCGCCTTGGCGCGTGATATCCCCTGGAGCAGCAGCGGAATGGCGACGTTTTCCCGCGCGCTCAATGCCGGTAGCAGGTTGAATGATTGAAAGACGAAGCCAATTCGCTGGAGGCGAAAGTGTTCCTTCTCTTGTTCTGAAAATTCAAGGATGTCCTCACCAAAGATGCGGCATTGACCGGCATCCGGTGCGAGCAGCGTGGAAATCACGGAGAGCAACGTCGTTTTTCCACAGCCCGATGGCCCGACGATCATCATGGTTTCGCCGTCGCGAACCGTCAGGTCGACTCCACGTAGGGCAAATACCCTTGCGTCTCCACCTCCATATGCCTTGGTGATTTGAACGCAAGCGAGCGCGGGTGGCGAGGCGCTCAATGTGGCGGCCAAGCAGGGGCGAGAGGAAATGAAAGAGATGCATTCATCATGTTCGGGCTGATCATTATATCGGTGACGGCGGTGAACCGCCATGGCTGGGTCCGTGCGACCGATAGGCGTTTGGTCAGCGTATCCATGACGCGTCCCGTCAGGCATGGGCTGGCGAGTGGGTCTGTCGCGATCGAGTCTTGGGTCTTTAATAAAGCGTCGGCGATGGAGGCAAGCGTACCCCGGGAGGATTGTGGGTCGTCTCCCGGGGGGGGTGAGTGGGAAAGGAAGACTCGGGTCAGAAATGCATCCGAGTACTCAGCAGCAGGTGGGTCTCATCCGGCCCGTTGATGTCTCGGACGATGCCGCCTTCAAGCACCCAGCGGGGGTGTATCCACTGTAGACCCAGGGTGACCTGATGGATGGTCTGGGCGCCTTGCGTCCAGCGGCCACCGAGTTCCAGCACGCTGTTCCATTCCGCCGTCACGCCCCAGTCGGGGTAGTTGGCCGGCGACAGGCGGTATTGCCACGATAAATCGTAGCGGCCGCTGTCGGGCCGTTGTCCCAGCCCAGCGCGATAGAGCAAGTCGATGTCCCATTCGTGGCGATTTCGATACCAGGTGGAGACCAGTCCGGCCTGGAGCGCGGGGTTGCGGCCGCTGTCGCCGGGGACCACTACGCCGCCGAGCAGACCGATGCGCCGGGTTCCATTGGCGAAGTCGTTTTGCCAGACGATATGCCGGTAGAGCAGGCCAAGATCGCCGACACGACCGGTTCCGGCGGGAGACAGCCGATAGGGCAGGCCGAGCAGGATGGCCTGCTTGGCGCTGATGCCAAGAGCAAGGTTGGCGACTGCCAGATTGCTATCGTCATCCAGATTGCGTTCGATCTGGAGGCGTGCCACGCTGCCGCCCTTGTCCACCGGCAGGGCAACGAAGGCGCGCAGCCCCATGGCGTGCGCCAACGCCGGAAAGAGTAGTGGCAAGGCGACGGCCAGCGGCTTATTTTTCATCGATTCTCTCAACGTCTAGCGGCGTGAATCCCGCGTCCAGGATGGTTTTACGCACCCTGTCGAGATCCACCCCGTCATCTCTGGCGTGAATCCTGACCTTCTTTCGCTTCAGGCTGACCTCGGCCTTTTCGACATCAGGCAGCTTGCGTAGATTGCGTTGCACCGCGTCCACGCAGAAGCCGCAGGTCATGCCGTGGATGTCTATCTCGACGACTTCGCCGGCATTGCCTTGCGTGCCAAGCAGGCTGGTGAACAGCAGCAACAGTATCTTATTCATCATGAGTACCTTTCTCAGGGGGCCAACCATTGACGCAGTGGCAGCAATAGATAGGAAGCCGTCAGGCCGACCAACCAGAACGATGAAGCAAGCCAGAAGATGCGCCTGCCCCAGCGGTTGGTGCGTTGGCAGCGGGCCGCCATCGCGGGGTCGGCTGGACACCGCGTCCCGCGCCACAGGAACCAGGCGGACAGCATGAGCAACAGCCCGGATACGACGAACATCGCGACTTTGTAGTCGGCCAGGGTGACGAGTATCGGCAGTTGCAGGGTGACTGCCGCGACCACCGAGCCAAACCCGAGCGAGACCAGCAGGATCGGCAGTGCGCAGCACAGCAGGGTACCGATCGAGGTGAACAACGCCAACACGCCCAGGCCAATGCCTTCGTCGCCGGAACCTAGCCGCAACACGAGGAATCTCCCCCCTCGGCGCGTGCCTGCTGTATCGGCGGGCAGGGTACACTGCCATAGGAGCAGAACACACAGCAGTCTCCGGCCTTTGGGCGCAGCAGGGTACCGCAGCCGGTGCATTCGTAGTAGAACTGACAGGCGTCGGTTGGCATCTCCTCGGTATGTCGATGTCCGCATTCCGGACAACGGATTTCTGAAAGTAGCTCATACTCTGGCATGTGTCGTCTCCAGGTGGATAAGAAAGGGTCTGTTGACAGGCTCTAAAAGGCCATTTTCGATGACTGCAAGTCATTGAAAATGAAGGAACCGGGAAATCGCATTTTCCGGTTCCGTTGTTGAAAAAGTCCATGGAGGGACTTTTTCAACATCCTGCTAAGCGTCACGGTTGGCGCGCGCTGAAATTCAATGTTCCGCTGGCCGTGATGACATCGTCATTTGGAGTATAGAATCCGTAGTAACTACCGGTTCAAGAGGAAATCATGAGATCGTCGCAAAGCGTTTTTTCGGTCGGGGAACTCGCCTCGCGCGCGGGCAGCAAGGTGGAGACCGTGCGTTACTATGAAAGGGCTGGGCTGATGCCAGATCCACCGCGTACCCCGGGTGGCCACCGGCTCTATTCCGAGGGGCATCTGAAGCGTCTGGTCTTCATTCGAAAGAGCCGCGGGTTGGGCTTTCCGATCGAGCAGGTGCGTGAGTTGCTGAAGCTGATCGATGAACCGAGCCATACCTGTGGCGAGGTGAAGGCATTGGCCATGCTCCAGGCGCGCGAGGTGGAACGCAAGATCACCGAGCTGAAGCGACTGCGCGCCGCGCTGAACCAAATGGCGGTGAAGTGCAAGGGGGGCAGTTACACGGTGGACGATTGTCCGATCATCAACGCATTGTTCGATGGCCCATGACGAAAACTACCGGAGCCTCCAGTTTTCGGATACACTCCCGCCATCGTGACAGTCGCCTGTGATTCGGTGGACAAATCACG
>JALSSX010000015.1 GCA_026984055.1 Sedimenticola sp.
TCAGCATCGCTGCCATATACAGCCACGGACTCCAGCGCCGTAGTCGCCATGGTGGAATCTGGGCGATGGCGACCATCACCACCAATGCGATGCCGATACGTACCAACTGGCGTTCCACCTGCGCGATATTGCCGCCGGCGGCGCTGTACAGCACCAGGATGCCAAAGCTGTACAACAGCAACAGGCCGATCAGCAAGGGCAAGTCGATATGCGGGCCAGCGAGTATCCCCTGACGCTTGTTCGGGTCCGAGGGCGGCAGGGTGCTGCGCCCAGGCGGTGGCGCGTTCATGGTTTCTTCTCCACGGGTGGCTTGGGCTTCTTGCCGAGCAGGTAGTAGTCTATGATCGCCTTTGCGATCGGCGCGGCGACCGAACCGCCGTGGCCACCGTTCTCTACCAACACCGCGACCGCGATCTGTGGCGCCTCCAGCGGCGCGAAGGCGATGAACAGCGCGTGGTCTCGATTCCTCTTCGATATCTTGCTGGCGTTGTATTCCTCGTCCTGTTTCACCGTGAAGACCTGCGCCGTGCCGGTCTTGCCGGCCAGCCGGTAGCTGTTGTTGCGCAAGCGGCGCGCGGTACCGTGCCGTCCCTCGATGACATGGTTCATCGCCATGCGCACGTCTTGCCAATGTCGCTCGTCCTCGATCGGCACGGCATGCGCGACCACGGGGGTATCGCTGGCGGCGTGCGTATCGCTGTCGGAGACCGAGGCGACCACGCGCGGCTCCACTCGTAGTCCGTTGGTTGCGATCACGCCGACCGCGCTGGCGAGTTGTAGCGGGGTGGCGAGAAAATACCCCTGGCCGATGCCCATGATCAGGGTCTCGCCGGGGAACCAGACCTGTTTGCGTGCCTTCTTCTTCCATTCTCGGGACGGCAGGATGCCATGACGCTCTCCCGGCAGGTCGATGCCAGTCTTTGCACCGAAGCCGAACCGCGCGAGATAGTCGTGAAGCTTATCGATGCCCATGGTATGCGCCAGGTCATAGTAGTAGACATCGCAGGATTCGGTAATCGCCTTGTCCATGTCAACCTTGCCGTGTCCCCAGCGCTTCCAGTCGCGGTATTTGTGCGATTGGTTCGGCAGTTGATAGTAGCCGGGGCAAAACTTGGTTTCATCGAAGGTGATGCTGCCGGTCTCCAGGCCGGCAATGCCGATGAACGGCTTCACTGTCGATCCTGGTGGATACTGGCCGCGCATTGCGCGGTCGAACAGCGGCTTGTCCGGCGATGAGCGCAGCGCCTTGTAATCCTTCATGCTGATACCCTCGACGAACAGGTTAGCGTCGAAACCGGGCTTGCTGACCATCGCCAGCACGCCGCCGGTGTTTGGATCCAGCGCCACTGCCGCGCCATTGTGCTCACCGAAGGCCTGTAGCGCGATGCGTTGCAATTCGATATCCAGGAACAGGGTCAGCTCCTTGCCCTGTTCCGGGGGCTGGCGATCCAGCACCCGCGCGGTACGCCCACGCGCGTCGACCTCGACCTGCTCGAAGCCGACCTTGCCGTGCAGTTGCTCCTCCCAGGATTTTTCCACGCCGGTTTTACCGATATGCGTGGTGCCGGCGTAGTTGACCGGGTCGATGCGCTTCAGCTCGGCTTCGTTGATGCGCCCGACATAGCCGAGTATGTGCGCGGTTTCCAGCGGGTGGGTGTATTCGCGCAACAGCTTGGCTTCGATCTCCACGCCGGGGAACAAGTGGCGATTCACCGAGAATGCGGCGACCTCTTCCTCGTTCAGGCGCACCCGGATCGGGATACTGTCGAAGCGGCGCTTCTGTTTCTTCAGGCGCCTGAAACGGTTCAGATCGTCCTTGCTGATTGGTAGGATCCTTGCCAGGCGCGCCAGGGTGTCGTCCAGGTCTGGCACCCGTTCCGGGATGATCTCCAGGCTGAACGATGGCAGATTATGCGCCAGAACGACGCCGTTGCGATCGCGTATCAGTCCGCGGGTCGGCGTCACCGGGATCAACTTCAGGCGGTTCTCCCGCGATTCGGTGATATACAAGTCGTGCTGGATGACCTGCAACCATGCCAGCCGCGCGACCACCACCAGTAACAGCGCGATGACCAGCGCGCTGGCGACCAGCGCGCGATTTACGAAGATGCGTTGTTCGCGAAAGGCGTCCTTGATGGCTTGGCGCATATCGACTGCCCGCTCGCCTCAACCGACGCGAAAGCGTCGTCTGAGGTCGCGCAGGATGATGTACACCCACGGCCACAGCAGCGCGCCGACGACAGCGCCGCCCCAGTACATCGGTGGCGCTGGGTGATCCGAGGTGATCGCGACTATCCAGCGTGAAAGCAGTTTCTCGATGGCGAGCAGCGACAACATCGTCAGCATCTGCTGATAGCGCGGCATCACACGGATGCGTCGGTGCAGGCTGGTGGCGATGAAGGCGATGATCGCCAGGCTCAGCGCATGTTGCCCGAGCACGGTGCCGGTGAGTACATCGACCAGCAAGCCGAGCAGCCAGCCACCGAGTACGCCGACATGCTCGGGCAATGCAATGCACCAGTAGATCAGCACCAACGTGTACCATTGTGGCCGGAAGGCGCGCGCCCAATCCGGCAGTGGCAGCACGGCCAGCAGCAATGCCAAGCCAAAACTGATGAATACGATCAGACGCCCATGCTTCATTGTGTGGCGTCCCCAGTCACGCTGGCATCGTCGCCATCGGTCAGTTTCTGTTCCTGGGACCATACCAGCAGGACTTCATGCACCCGGTCCAGATGTGCAAGAGGGCGGGCGGTGACATGCGCGAAGGGTTCGCCAGGCTGGTGTTCGACCGAGGTCACCTCGGCGACAGGGTAACCGGGCGGAAAATGGCCGCCCAGCCCGGATGTCACCAGCTTGTCGCCCACCTGGATGTCGGCATTGTTCGGCAGGAAGGGAACCCTCAACTGATCGATGATGCCGGCACCCATGGCGATGCCACGCAGCCCGTTGCGCAGTACCTGTATCGGCAGCGCGTGGCTGGTATCGGTGATCAGCACGACGATGGCGTTCAACGCGTTCACCTGGGTGACCTGTCCCATCACCGCGTCGGCGTCGAGCACCGGCTGACCCGGGAATACATGTGAATTGCGTCCCTTGTTGATCATAATCTGTTGTTTGAACGGATCAAGGTCGACACCGACCAGTTCGGCAATCAGTACCCGGTCGCCGATCTTGTAGGAGGAGTCGAGGAGATCACGCAGACGCATGTTCTCGGCCTGTAGCGCCTCGAACTGTTGCAGGCGCGCCTTCAGTTTGAGATTACCCTGGCGTAGCACGCGGTTTTCGTCCAACAGCTTGGCGCGAGAGGTCAGGGTATCTGAGAACCAGTTGCTGGCGCGGGTCGGCAAGTCGGCGAGTGTTTGAATCGGCAGCATGAGCATGCTCAGCGCGGCGCGGACTCGTTGCAGTTGGTCATTGTGATCGGCGATCATCAATGCCGTCGACAACAGCAAGGCAATCGCCAGGCGCGCGCTGGCGGAGGCTCCGCGGGTGAATATCGGTTTGATGGCGGCGTTCCCCGTGCCGGATCAGGCCGGAAGCGGCTCAGGATTCAGCAGTGAACAGTGCCGCGCCACCTTCATCGAGCAGCTCCAGCGCGCGACCACCGCCACGCGCGACGCAGGTCAACGGATCCTCGGCGATGACCACGGGCAGGCCAGTCTCTTCCTCGATCAGGCGATCCAGATCACGTAACAGCGCGCCGCCGCCGGTCAATACGATGCCGCGTTCGGCGACATCC
Source organism: Sedimenticola sp. (assembly GCA_026984055.1). Classification (GTDB taxonomy): domain Bacteria; phylum Pseudomonadota; class Gammaproteobacteria; order Chromatiales; family Chromatiaceae; genus JALSSX01. The sequence continues at coordinate 3,743 of JALSSX010000015.1, forward strand.
GCGCCGAGTTCCGGCGGCGTCTGCTCCAGCGCGGTCTTCACCGCGCCGACAATGCCAGACAAAGGTTCTTGTAGGGATTCCAGAATCTCGTTGCTGTTCAATGTGAAGCTGCGCGGTATGCCTTCCGCCAGGTTGCGGCCCTTGACCTCGATCTCGCGCACCATGTCGCCGGGATATGCCGAGCCGAGTTCGTGTTTCACCCGTTCGGCGGTGGATTCGCCGATCAACGTGCCGTAGTTGCGTCGCACATAGTTGATGATGGCCTCGTCGAAGCGGTCGCCACCGACACGCACGGAATTGGAATAGACGATGCCGTTCAGCGAAACCACCGCGACCTCCGAGGTGCCGCCGCCGATATCCAACACCATCGAGCCGCAAGGTTCGTCCACCGGCAGCCCGGCGCCGATCGCCGCCGACATCGGTTCCTCGATTAGATACACATCGCGCGCGCCGGCGCCGGCGGCGGATTCCTTGATCGCGCGGCGTTCCACCTGAGTCGAGCCGCAGGGCACGCAGATCAGCACCCGTGGGCTGGGACGTATCAGACGCGCCTCGTGTACCTTGTGGATGAAGAACTGAAGCATCTTCTCGGTAACGGTGAAATCCGCGATCACACCATCTTTCATCGGCCGGATCGCGGTGATGTTGCGTGGCGTACGGCCGAGCATCTGCTTGGCCTCCTCGCCGACGGCGGCTACCATCTTATTGCCGGTATGCGCTTCATGACGAATCGCAACGACCGAGGGTTCGTTCAGCACGATGCCCTCGCCGCGCGCGTAGATCAGTGTATTCGCGGTGCCCAGATCGATGGATAGATCATTGGAAAAGATTCCGCGCAGGCCTCTAAAAAGCATCAGCTATACTTCTATTCGTGTGGATGAACCGGGATGTCGCGCCCGCCATTGTTACCATGAGAGTTCCTTGTTGGTTGCCGGTGGTTCTTCCGTGGTAACGCCGTCGAGACTTCCTTGCCGGCTTGGCCTCGGTATTCCTGCCTTGGACATCCTGCGGCCAAACCACGGCCGAGCTTTCCTGATCCGCCGTGTTTCCCCGCCATGAAAATCAGCCTTATGAAGGCAGCCGGGCAGGCGTAATCTAGCAACGCCGGCGGCTTTCGGCAAGGAATGCCTGAGAGATTGGCCTGAAAGTCGCTTGTCGGTTGCCTGTAATTCCTGTGCGGGAACGCCGTGGATACGGGGCCTTGCCGGCTTGGCCTTGGCATCTCGTGGCCCAACCCCAGGCAACCTTTCATGATCCAAGATGTTTCAGATCCCGATTAACAGGCCATTGAAAAATGGCATTTTTCAATGGCCTGTGTGCGGTACAGGGATGTACCGCCATTTTCGATACCGGCCGGGTCTACAACGCCGACAACATGCCGTCCTACGGCCTGCCGGCGAACAAAACGCGCATGACCATCAAATCCAAGACCCACAAAGGCATGGGGGCCAACGAAATGCGCTTCGACGACGCTAGAGGCAAGGAAGAAATCTACATCCACGCCCAGAAAGACCAGAACAACATCGTCGAAAACGACGAAACCACCCATGTCAAGCACGACCGCAGCGAAACCGTCGGCAACAATGAAATCATCGCCATCGGCGTCGACCGAAGCGAAACCGGTTACCGGAGAAACATCTACGCGCTTTGTGGTGGATATAGTGGATCAGCTCGACCTGAGTGAACGGGTGAAGCGTTATGGTGGGGGAGGGAAACAGCCCTATCATCCTGCCGTGATGCTGGGGCTGTTGTTCTACAGCTATGCGAC
>JALSSX010000016.1 GCA_026984055.1 Sedimenticola sp.
CTAGAGAAAGGCCAGCTCCGCGATGCAGTGAAGTCCAGTCGGTAACCAATCCACGCATATCAGCATGATCCACCATCGCAAACTGCCTGGCCGTGCCCTGACCCAACGCGCTTGAAAATATGATGAAATGGATCAGCCTATTGACAGGTCAAAATATATCAGCCCGAATTTCTCACCGGGTCGCGTAGCGAGGCCGCTCAAGGTGGCGTGATGGCTGGCGTTCGCGACCAAGGGCCGCGCAGGCGTAGTCGACACTACGTTGAGCAGCCCGACCGAGTGAACGCCAGTCAGCGCGCCGCATTGGGCGGTCGCAGTCGTGAACGGGTGAGAAATCCGCGCACACAGGCCGTTGAAAAATGACATTTTTCAACGGCCTGTGTGCGCTACAGGGATGTACCGCCAATTTCGATGACTGCAAGTCATTTCGCGTCCAGTGAACATTGGTCAGCCCACACCCCTCGCCAACTCCATCAGATAGCTGCAACTGTATTTTCGAAATCGACGAATCGGCCTGGAGAACGCGATAAGGTTCACCACTTCGAAATACTGCTTTGATGATGCCCAGCAGCTTGCGCATGCGATCTGCTGTCACAGAAACACTTCAGCGTGGATGGCATGCTGATCGAGGCGCTGGCCTCGCTCAAGAGCTATCGTGCGAAGGGCGAAGACGAACCACCCAAGGCGGCGGGCGCAACCCCACGGTGGATTTCCATGGCGGGAATCGCCATGTTTCATCCGCTGCTCACCGCCAGGAAGACCGCACGCGAAAACGAACCGCAAGCCGGAGGATGCATTCGACCAAGGCCAAGTATCGAACGCAACCACTCACAAAGCAGGCGGATCGCCGGATCCCATGACAATATCGAGACTACCCGAGCGTTGCCCCAAAAAACCGACGGGGGACAGGAACCCCAAACCCGCGAGCAACGGAAGCATTAGCCATAACGAGCTCGACACAGAGATATCGGCAGCCGGAAGCCATTGCGGTCGCACCTCAGGGTTCCACCCGACGGGCTTGTAGGCCCATATGTCACCAGTCGTTGAATCCTCAACGCCCAAAAAAACATCCAGGCCTGGAATGTACTTCCATTTCCCAAGTATCCCCCGCGTGTCCGTGACGAGCGCATTCGAATCCGGCATCAGAAGGCCAATGGGCACGATCTCCTGAATAACCCAATCATCCAATTGGGGATTTTCCGGGACATGCAGCTCCCATAACGAACCGTCACCGCCCCACATAACAAAACGATTACGAACAGGATCATAATCCAAGCCAAAATCACCCAGATTAGCCATATCGAAGGTATTTCCCGGGTCGATTGGAACGAACAATTGGTTTACCACCAACCCGCCTGAATCCAAGTTGAGATCCCAGAAACTGAACGCCCCACTCTCGGCAGTGCGTAGGTAAATGTTATCGATATAGTCGAAAGCACCAGCACCTTGCCCTGAGATCGTATCCCAAGTCGACCCAAGATGTTCGTAGGTATCGAGCGAAGGGTCGTTGACGTTATTTACCGTATATCGCCATAGATTGGCAAGATCCGCGACATAGAGCACATCGTTCGCCAGCCCAGGCTCATACGACAAGGCGGTAGTCCCTTCGACAAAACTCCCCCAGAAGTCCCCCGGGTAGCGTCCACCGTCAGCCGGAACCAGGTTATCGCGGTTCTCCCACATCCGCCCTCCAAGCGTTGCGGGATCGACGCCTGAACCATCCAAGCCTCCCACCTTGTCTCCGTCTGCTTTCGAAGGATCCCAAAAGTAAGGGCCGGTCTTCTTCGATCCGCCTTGACCATCACTGATCAACCAAGCATTTCCCGAGGGAATGGTCGCCCCGCCAAAGGACACGAATCGGTCGGCCAGGGGTAAAAACTCAGAGTTGTCGTAGGTATGCGCACTCAAGGGAGAATTCAACTCGCCATCGACCGTGCGGAACAATCCTGATCCGTAGCTTGCAAATTCCAGATTGGTGGGTAGTGAAGCTCGCTCCCATTCAAGCGTGCTGCTGCGCCAACGGTAGACATCGTTACCGGTATAGTTGGCGTGCCCTCCGCCGAAGAATATCAGATCCCCTCGGTTTGGGTCCCACGCCATCGAACTCCACGCCTGTATCACGCTGCGCGGCGAGCCCTGGAAAAAATTGCCAGGCGTGCTCGGCACCAGTTCACGAGGAGTCCAAACAGTATCGAAACGATTTATGTTCAATTTCGACCACTCGTTTTCATGCATTTCCGAGAGGATGCGGCCGAAGGCAACCGTTGGATCAACAGGGAATGTGACACCCAACACGACTGAAGGCGGCAAGATGCCAATCAACAATCCGAATAAATAGCTTACTCGAATAACCATCTTCTTTCTCCTCGCGCGGCATTGAGTATCCACCAAAAACAGATTATCAGTACTGTTCTTTTGCCGGCTGAAAATACCGTGATTGCTTAAAACCTAGCAGGATATTGAAAATATGCCATTTTTCAATATCCTGCTAGCCCTCCGTATCGAAATGTATAGTAACGTGGACCTCAGCGATCACACTGGGCTGAAAAGGTCCGGCTCCAAGCAATTTTGCGTCCAATGCGCATCGCCAGGACAAGCTCGGATTTGTAGCCAAAACCAGCCGCTCCCACTCCCGGCAAACGCAACCTCAGGTCAGCTTATCGAATATCCGAAACCCGGCCAGCCAAGTGCCAACAGCCGAGCCCAGGGTGCTGAAGATGAATACCAGCAGGGTACGCGACACGCGGTTGCGCCACCAGCCCTTCCAGTGCGTGGTGTCGTGACGCAGTTTGGCAAAATCACCGACGGTCGGCTTGCGGAAATAGAGTTCTGCCGCAGCGGTCGCCATGCCGGCGCCGACGGTCGGGTTCAGCGAGGTGATCGGCGCGGCGACGAAGGCAGTCAGCACGGTGCCGGGATGGCCGCCGGCGAGCAACGCACCCAGCGCCGACAGGCTGCCGTTGATCAGCACCCAGTCCCACACCAGCGACCAGCCGAGCGCGGGGCTGCGCCAGAAGCCAATGCCGAAGCCGATGAACACCAGCAATACGATCAGCCATGGCACGAACCGCCAGACGTGGGTCTTCTCCGGCAGCATCTCCAGTTCCGCAATGGTGCTCGCGGTATCCAAAAAATCTTCGGCCAGCGCGGCCTGGGTACCCGCCAGATGACCGGCGCCGAGCACCGCGAGCACATGCTGGCCTGGCTTGTCGCGCAGGGCCTCGGTCAGCTTGGCGGCCATGTAGCGGTCGCGTTCCGCGATCAGCGGCTGATAGATCTCACTGCGGTCCTCGGCGAATTCGGCGAAGGTGGCGTCGAGCATGTCGCCTTCCTTCAGCGCCTCGATCTCCTGCTCGGAGACCTCTTGACGTGACAATACCGATGCAATCAACGCGCTGAACAGGCCCAGGCGTTTCCACCAGGGTACGTTGACCAGGGTACGCTTCAATGTCACACCGATATCGCGATCGATGCACAACAGTTGCAGACCGCGCTGTTCGGCCTCGCTGATCGCGGCGCGCTGTTCGGCGCCAAGCTCGATATCGAACTGCTCGGCAAGACGCTGTTGGAATGCACCCAAGGCCAACTGTCCGGCGACCAACGTTGCCTTGCCCTGACGCACGACTTCGAACAGATCGACCCGGCTCAGCGCATCCGGATCGATCAACGCTTGATAGCGACTCGGGCACAGCTCCACCGCGACGGCATCGAAATCGCCCTCGGCGAGCAGTTCCCGCACCTTATCGGCGCTAGCCCGCGAGACATGCGCGGTCCCCAGCAAGGTGACGCGGCCATCTGCTATCTCGACTTCGACCAGGGGTTCGTGATGCGCGGAATCGGGCAATGCGGGCTCCTTGCGGCGTGGTGAGACGGCCGATTCGACGCCATCGAGTTCGAGCTGGATTCACCATGGGCCGAATAATTAAAGAACTGGTGGGCCCTGAAGGACTCGAACCTTCGACCAATGGATTATGAGTCCACTGCTCTAACCAACTGAGCTAAGGGCCCTTGAAGGGATTACGCGCGGCCGTGCCGCGCGGAGAGGGTTCACATCCCTGTGCTGCGCTCGCGAAAGCGCCTTTATTATGTCAGGAAGTGGCAGACTTGACTATACGTCGGGTATTAGCGTGCGACCCATTTCGTTCCTGACAAGGCGGGGCAAGCCGTGGCCATACGCGCTGGCGGCCGAAAATATGTACCCGGTTTGGCAAAGTCGCGGACGCCGGCTACAATATAAGGCACTTCTTAAATATCCTGTTTTCCATGGCGCGCAAGCTTTTTATCAAGACCTTTGGTTGTCAGATGAACGAGTACGACTCGGCCAAGATGGCGGCGGTCTTGCACGAATCGCATGGCCTGGAGTTAACGGACGACGCCGAGCAGGCCGACGTGCTGTTGCTGAATACCTGCTCGATCCGTGAAAAGGCGCAAGAGAAGGTGTTCTCGCAACTTGGCCGCTGGCGGCCGTGGAAAGCGGCGCGGCCGGATCTGGTGATCGGCGTCGGTGGCTGTGTCGCCAGCCAGGAAGGCGAGGCGATCCAGGCACGCGCGCCCTATGTCGATCTGGTGTTCGGCCCGCAGACCCTGCACCGCTTGCCAGCGATGCTGGAACAAGCGCGTGACGGTCGGCGCCATGTCGTGGATGTCTCCTTCCCGGAGATCGAGAAATTCGACCGCCTGCCGGAGCCGCGCGCCGAGGGCGCGACGGCCTTCGTGTCGATCATGGAAGGTTGCTCGAAATACTGTACCTTCTGCGTCGTTCCCTATACGCGCGGCGAAGAGATCAGCCGGCCATTCGATGACGTAATCGCCGAGATCGCGACACTGGCGAAACAGGGTGTGCGCGAGATTAATCTGCTCGGCCAGAACGTGAACGCCTTTCGCGGCGTGATGCACGACGGCGAACCAGCCGACCTGGCCTTGCTGATCCGCTACGTCGCAGCGGTCGACGGCATCGACCGCATTCGTTTCACCACCTCGCACCCGGTCGAGTTCAGCGACCCGCTGATCGACGTGTATGCTGACATTCCCGAGTTGGTCAGCCATCTGCATCTCCCGGTACAGAGTGGTTCCGACCGCATCCTGACCTTGATGAAGCGCGGCCATACAGCCCTGGAATACAAGGCCAAGATCCGCCGCCTGCGCGAGATCCGACCGGACATCAGCCTGTCCTCCGACTTCATCATCGGCTTCCCAGGCGAGAGCGATACCGATTTCGAGGCAACCATGCAGTTGATAGAGGACATCGGCTTCGATCACTCCTTCAGCTTCATCTACAGCGCCCGCCCCGGCACGCCGGCGGCCGAGCTGCGCGACGACACGCCAGCCGGGATAAAACAACAGCGCCTCGCGCGCCTGCAACGGCGCATCGGCGAGATGGCGGCAGGTATCAGCCGACGCATGGTCGGCACGGTGCAGCGCGTGCTGGTCGACCGGCCATCGCGCAAGGATCCGGCGCAACTGGCCGGTCGCACCGAGAACAACCGGGTGGTGAACTTCGACGGCCCGGTGGAGCTGATCGGCGAATTCGTCGACGTGCGCATCCGCGAGGCGCTGCCGAACTCACTCCGTGGCGAATGGCTGCCAACACGGGCGGCCAGCTGATTCATGAACGCCAACAGCGAGCACCCTGAAACCCTGAACCTCGCCTTGCTACCGGAAGACAACCCCCGGCTGGCGAACCTGTGTGGCCTGCTGGACGAGCACCTGCGCCAGATCGAACGCCGCCTGGGCATCGAGATATCCAATCGCGGCAGCCAGTTCCAACTGGTCGGCAACAAGCAGGCGATCGCCGCCGGCGGCCAGGTGTTGCAGGATCTCTACGCCGCCAGCGCCGAAGAGACGCTGAATCCCGAGCGCGTGCATCTGTTTCTGCAAGCCTCTGGCATCGACGCCACGCTGGCGGAGCACGCGCGCGATCTGCCCGAAACCGTCATCAAGACCCGGCGTGGCTTGGTGCGCGCGCGCGGCCCGAACCAGCAGACCTACCTACACAACGTGGTCAGCCACGACATCAACTTCGGCATTGGCCCGGCTGGCACTGGCAAGACCTATCTGGCGGTGGCCTGCGCAGTGGATGCGCTGGAGCGCGACCAGGCGCGCCGCATCCTGTTGGTGCGCCCGGCGGTGGAGGCTGGCGAACGCCTCGGTTTTCTGCCCGGTGATCTGAGCCAGAAGATCGACCCCTACCTGCGACCGCTGTACGACGCGCTGTACGAGATGCTCGGCTTCGAGCGCGTCGACAAGCTGATCGAACGCAACGTCATCGAGGTCGCGCCACTCGCCTACATGCGCGGCCGCACCCTGAACGAGGCCTTCGTCATCCTCGACGAGGCCCAGAATACCACACCGGAACAAATGAAGATGTTTCTGACACGCATCGGCTTCGGCTCCACTGCGGTGATCACCGGTGATGTGACCCAGGTCGATCTGCCGCGCGGTCAGCGTTCCGGCCTGCGCCACGCCCTGGAGGTATTGCACGGCGTCGAGGGCATCAGCTTCACGATGTTCAGCGCGCGTGACGTGGTGCGCCACCCGCTGGTGCAACGCATTGTCGGCGCCTACGACGAACACGAGCGTGACCATGGCGATCATTGAGATCCAGCGCGCCGCCGATGACGACATGGCGCCGGACGACAGCAACCTCCAGCACTGGGCGGAGACCGCGCTGGAGGCGCTGCCGGCCGGCACCGAGCTGGTGATCCGCATCGTCGGACCCAGCGAGAGCCAGGCGCTGAATACCGAGTACCGAGGCAAGAAACGCCCGACCAATGTACTGTCCTTCCCATTCGAGGCGCCGCCGGGGCTGGATGTCGCGCATCTCGGCGACTTGGTGATCTGCGCCCAGGTGGTCAACGACGAAGCCGCCCAACAGGGCAAACCGGCGGCCGCCCACTGGGCGCACATGGTGGTGCATGGCGTCCTGCATCTGCGCGGTTTCGATCACGCCGAGCCAGCCGAAGCCGATGCCATGGAGGCCCGCGAGACCGCGATCCTGTCCACGCTCGGCATCGCCGATCCCTATCGATCCCCTCAGGACTGAAGCCGCCTTATGAATAAAGATCGAAGTCCCATCGGTCCGCGCCTGCGAGCATGGCTGGCCAGTCGGCTGGTCGGCGCCCCGCGCGGACCGGAAAACCGCGAGGAGCTGCTGAACCTGGTAAAACAGGCGCGCGCCGGCTCCCTGCTGGACACCGATGCCTTGACCATGATCGAGGGCGTATTGCAGGTCGCCGACCTGCGGGTGCGTGACATCATGGTGCCACGCGTGCAGATGGCGGTGATCTGCCGGGATGCGCCGCTGGAGACGCTGCTGCCAACCGTAGTCGAAACCGCGCATTCACGCTTCCCGGTGATCGCCGACGACAAGGGCGAGGTGGTCGGCATCCTGCTGGCGAAGGATCTGCTCGGCTACTGCGGCCAGGGCAAGCGCCGCTTCAATATACGTGACGTGTTGCGCGCGGCGGTGTTCGTGCCGGAGAGCAAGCGCCTGAACGTGCTCCTGAAAGAATTCCGCGCCAGCCGCAACCACATGGCCATTGTCGTCGACGAATACGGCGCAGCCAGCGGCTTGGTGACTATCGAGGACGTGCTGGAACAGATCGTTGGCGAGATCGAGGACGAACACGATTTCGAGCAAGGCGCCAGCATCCTGAAGCTCGACGACGACGAGTACACTGTGAAGGCGCAGACCCCGATCGACGATTTCAACGCATATTTCGGCGCGAAACTCAGCGACGAGGAGTTCGAAACCATCGGCGGCCTGGTGACCCATGCCTTCGGCCGGCTGCCAAAAAGCGGCGAGACCATCGTCATCGGCGATTTCCAGATTCGCGTGGTGCGCGCCGACAGCCGCATGGCGCGCCTCTTGAATGTCCGCCCCGTCGCGCAACAGCGACAAACGGAACAGGACGCCAGCAGCGCTTCCGGCGCTCATCCAGGGGACGCTGCTTGATCGCACGTCTGCTGGTCAGCAGATGGTTCCCGCTGTTGCTCGCCGGCGCGCTTGCCAGCCGCGCCTTCGCGCCCTGGGACTGGCACTGGGCGGCATTTCCCTCGCTGATGCTGCTGTTCCACTACTGGAGCAACGCGCGTACCCCGGCACGGGCATTTCGCGATGGTTGGTTCTGGGGCCTTGGGCTGTTTGGCTTCGGCATCTTCTGGCTACATATCAGTATCGACCAGTATGGCAACCTCGGCACACCAGCGGCGATGGTGATCGCGCTGGTCTTCATTGCTTATCTGGCATTGTTCCCCGCGCTGGCCGGTTGGTTGGTCGCGCGTCTGCGCGGCGGCTCGGCAACGGCGAATCTCGTCATCCTGATGCCCGCCGCCTTCGTTCTCGGAGAATGGCTGCGCGGCTGGCTGTTCACCGGCTTTCCGTGGCTATTGCTCGGCTACACGCAGACCGATACCCCGCTGGCGGCGCTCGCGCCATTGGGCGGGGTGTGGCTATTGAGCTGGCTGGTCGCGCTGGCCAGTGGGCTGCTGCTGGCAACATTCGGCGCTGGCTGGCGAATGCGTGCAGCGGTAGCGGCCCTCGCCGTCTGCCTGTGGTTTGGCCTGCCTTGGCTGCGACAGCGACATTGGACGACATCGACCGGCGAGGCCTTCGAGGTCAGCATCGTGCAGGCGAATATCGCCCAGCGCGACAAATGGAAGCCCGAGCAGTTACGCCCAACGCTGGATCTGTATGCGTCGATGAGCGAAACGGTCGCGGGCCGCTCGCGCCTGATCCTGTGGCCGGAAACCGCCGTGCCGTCCTTTCTGCACCGCATCGATGCTTACTGGCTGAAACCGCTCGCGCGACGACTGCGGGCGAAAGGCTCGGATCTGCTGCTCGGCATACCGGTGGCGAAGCCTGGATCGAAGGCGTACTTCAACGCCGTGGCACGCCCGGCGAACGACGCCAAGCCGGCGATCTACGCGAAACGCCATCTAGTGCCCTTCGGAGAGTACGCGCCACTCGCCGCGCTGACCCGGCCAGTCATAGACGCGCTCGGCATACCGATGGCCGCGTTCAGCCCAGGCACGGCGGCACGACCGCTGCTCAACGCCGCCGGCTACCCGGCCGGCATCTCGATCTGCTACGAGGACATCTTCAGCCGCGAGGTCGTCGAGGCACTACCCGACGCGGCCTTTTTGATCAACGTCAGCAATGATGCCTGGTTCGGCGACTCCGCCGCCCCCTGGCAGCACTTACAGATGGCTCGCATGCGCGCCATGGAGAGCGGTCGCTTCATGCTACGCGCAACCAACACCGGAGTCTCCGCGATCATCGGACCCAACGGAGAACTGAAGGCCCGATCCGGCCTGATGAAACGGGAGATTCTCAGCGCCAAAGCCATGCCGATGGGCGGTATGACACCCTATATGGCGATTGGCCCATATGCCGTGCCCGCGCTGCTGACAGGGTTGCTCGCGCTCATTGCGTGGCGACGCCATCGCGAGCACGCAAACTCGGGAATCGGACAAAACCCGGCACGGCTCGCGAGCAAATGAGATCACGCCTTGGCTTTCTCCTCTATCGCCTTGCCACCCTTCTGAATGACCTTGCCCACGCCCTCCACGGCACTGTAAGCAGAAACCGTGAAGCCAGGGTCTGTTAACAGGATATTGAAAAAGTCCTTCCTTGGACTTTCTCAACGACGGAACCGGAAAATGAGATTTCCCAGCCCCTTCATTTTCAATGACATGCAGTCATCGAAAATGGCGCTACGTTCCTGTACCGCGTACAGGCCATTGAAAAACGCCATTTTTCAATGGCCTGCCAACCCGGATTTCTCACCCGTTCACTACTGCGACCGGGCTAGGTTGCGCACTGAAAAAGCGCCACTCTGCGTTGCTCGTCGTTTATTTGGAATGACCAATAGAAGGGTTATTTGTGCCCCTTCCCGATCATATCCCTGATGGCATCGCCGCGCCGCGCGGACTGCTGGATCTGCCGTCCTGCATCCTTCGCGCTACCCTGCGCCTGTTTCACCATTTCCGCATAGGCGTTCTTCCTTGGCGTGGATTCGGTCGCTGTTTGCTGTTCGCAGGCGCTTGCCAGCAGCAGGGCCGAGAGTATGATGATCGATGCGTTGGAATGTGACATATTTTCTCCGGGTGGCGACGATTGAAACAACTGGATCAAATTCGATTAAACAACCTTATCGCCCAAGCGCGCAAATCCGAGCGCAAACGCGCGCACGACTGCTTTCATCCCGATCCAGGGGATCCAGTGCAGCGAATGTTGATCGCGCTGGAGCCAGACACCTGCATCAGCCCGCACCGTCACCCCGGCAAAGGCCGTTGGGAGATGCTCACACTGTTGAGCGGACGACTGGCGTTGTTGCTATTCGACGACAACGGACAGCTCATCCAGCGCGTCGAGCTGTCAGACGCTGGAACCCGTGTCGTCGAGTTCGATGGCGCGCAATGGCACACCCTGGTCGCGCTGGAAAGTGAAACCCTGATGCTTGAGGTGAAGCGCGGACCCCACACGCCGCTCGGCAACGACGATTTTGCCAGTTGGGCACCGCGCGAGCAGAACGCCGACGCCGCGAAGATGCGCGAACGTTTCCGCGTGGCGCGGATCGGAGAACGGTTTGCCTGAGAAGCACTCTCGCCGGCCACGCTGTCAAAACTGCGGATGAAGACTCTAACCCGGCTCGGTAATGGCGTCGCGATACTCGCGGTGGCCTTTTTTTTGTATATCACGCTCTCCCAGCCATCACTGGTCGATCAACTCGCCCTCGGCCTGACACGAGGTTCAGCCTTGCTCATGGCGATCGCCGTGTATGTCGCGGCGATGAGCGTTGGCGCGTTGAACTGGGCAGTACTGCTACGCGCTGTCGGCGAAAGCCTGCCCGCCGCCAACGCGGTGAGCATCGTGCTGCTTTCCCAGGCCGCCAAGTATATTCCCGGTAACATCGCTCACCATGGCGGGCGTATCGTGCTCGGCCGCCGCCAGGGTCTGTCGTTGACGAATCTACTGTTCACTCTATTTCTGGAAACGCTATGGGTGGTCGCGATCGGCTCGCTGGTGGCGCTGGTCGCCATACTTGCCGCCAGCGAGCAGGTCTTCTCCGGGGTGCGGCAATTGCCGCAGTGGTGGATCCTCGGCGGAATCCTCGTCGCGGCACTGATCACGCCACTGCTCAGCCATCGGCTGTTCGAGCGCTTGGCACGCTGGTGGGCGATGCGCCGCGGCGAAGCGCCTCGCCGCATCCACCTGCCGTCCGCGCGCGCCTTCTCAGTGATCAGCCTGCTGTACGTCATCAACTATCTGATCCTGGGTCTGGTGGTGTATTTGATCGCCACCCGGGTTTTTCATGCCCAGGGCGGCGGCGTCCCGCTGCTAACCGGTATCTTCGCCGTCGCCTGGATCATCGGCTTTATCACCCCCGGCGCACCGGCGGGACTTGGCGTGCGCGAGCTGGTGCTGGTGGCCGCGCTGACTCCGGTGTACGGCAGAGAGACCGCCATCGGCATCGCGGCGATGCTGCGCATCGTCACCGTGATCGGCGACGGATGTGCCTTTCTGCTTGGACTCGGCCTATCCCGTTGGACTCGTAATCTCCCGCAGGCGCCACATGTATAGGAAAATTCCTACGCACTCGCCGGAACCGACATACGCCAAAACGACCAACGAGCAGCGATACTGGAATCGTTGGTTGCACAGGGAGTCAGGAAGTCATCAGGAAGAAAACCGACAATACCAAGCCGGAAAAGCCCGTCTTCAGGATGAAAACGGGCTTTTCTTTTTGCGCGAAGCCCTGGTCGTGGCTAACTTTCATGATGCCCCCACCGCCATGAAAGACTGCCCCCGGTTCGGCCGCGGGATGCGCGAGGCGGGGCACTGAAAATGCTCCCGGCATATCCAGCATTCCTCACTTATCCATGAGTTATGCCAAGGCCACACTGCGACATTCCGCTCCCTCGCAAAATTCCTGGTAATTCCCAAGTCCCGCGCGATCCTCTCGTCAACCCGGCGAGGCGTGCGGGTGAGATCGCCAACGACAGGGCCGGAACTATTGGGGACTCGAAAAATTCCTTCCATGATATTTTTCTTGTCGCAAAGAGAAAATGCTCTTTGCTCGCATTATCCATCACTTTTCATGACCGAAAAGGGCGGGACATCCCTGTCCCACTCGGGCATCTCGATTTTTCGAGATGCGCTATTCGCCCCCAACCGCCGCGCGCGCCGCGCGCTTGCGCTCGTGTTCCTTCAGATGTTTCTTACGGATGCGGATCGCCGCCGGGGTGATCTCCACCAGTTCATCGTCGTTAATGAACTCCAGCGCCTGCTCCAGGGTGAACTCCACCGGCGGGGTCAACATGATGTTCTCGTCGGTGCCCGCCGCGCGGATATTTGTCAATTGCTTGGCCTTGAGAGGATTCACCGTCAGGTCGTTGGAACGTGAGTGGATACCGACCACCTGCCCCTCGTAGACCTCCTCGCCATGGCCGATCAGCAGACGACCGCGCTCCTGTAGATTGAACAGCGCGTAGCCGAGCGCCTTGCCGGTGGAATTCGCGATCAGCACGCCGTTCTGGCGGTTGGCAAACTCACCCTTCACCACTGGTCCGTAATGGTCGAAGACGTGGTAAATCAGGCCGCTGCCAGAAGTCAATGTCATGAACTCGGTCTGGAAACCGATCAGGCCACGTGACGGGATGACATAATCCAGGCGCACGCGCCCCTTGCCGTCCGGCACCATGTCGCGCAATTCGCCCTTGCGCAGGCCCAAGGCTTCCATCATGCCGCCTTGGCGGTCTTCCTCAATATCGACGGTGAGCTGCTCATAAGGTTCACGGATCTCACCATCCACCTCCTTGAAGATAACCTCCGGGCGGGATACCGCCAACTCGTAGCCCTCTCGGCGCATGTTCTCCAACAGGATGGACAAGTGCAGCTCGCCACGCCCGGAGACGCGAAAACGGTCGGCATCACTGCCTTGTTCGACGCGCAACGCCACATTATGGATCAGCTCGCGCTCCAGGCGTTCCTTCAGGTTGCGCGAGGTCAGATATTTTCCTTCCTTGCCGGCAAACGGCGAGGTGTTCACTTGAAAGGTCATGGTCACCGTCGGCTCGTCGACGGTCAGGCTTGGCAGCGGCTCGACATGCTCCGGATCACACAAGGTATCGGAAACATTCGGCGCCTCGATGCCAGTGATCGCGACGATATTGCCAGCGCGCGCCTCCGTGGCCTCCACCCGGTTCAGGCCAAGAAAGGTCATGACCTTGCCGATCCTCGCCTTGTAAGTCTCGCCATCGCGCTTCTCGACGACGATCGGCATGTTGACCCGCGCCTTGCCACGTGTGATGCGCCCGATGCCGATGGCGCCGACATAGCTGTTGTAATCCAGGGCCGTGACCTGCATTTGGAAAGGGCCATCCGGATCGACATCCGGCTTAGGGCAGTGTTCGACTATGGCCTCGAACAATGGCGTCATATCGCCTTCGCGCGCATGCTCGTCAAAGCCTGCATAGCCATTCAGCGCTGAAGCATAGACAACCGGGAAATCCAGCTGTTCATCACTCGCGCCGAGACGATCGAACAGATCGAAGGTCTGTTCAATGACCCATTCCGGGCGCGCGCCCTCGCGGTCGACCTTGTTGATCACGACGATAGGCTTCAGGCCGTGCGCAAAGGCCTTCTGCGTGACGAAACGTGTCTGCGGCATCGGTCCCTCGACGGCGTCCACCAATAGCAGGCAGGAATCCACCATCGACAGCACGCGTTCGACCTCGCCACCGAAATCGGCATGGCCCGGAGTATCGACGATGTTGATGTTGTACTCGTTCCAGCGGATCGCGGTATTCTTCGAGAGGATGGTGATACCGCGCTCTTTTTCCAGATCATTGGAATCCATCACCCGCTCAACCTCGCCGAAGCGCTCGCCCAGCGTACCCGACTGTTGCAGCAGTTGATCGACCAGGGTGGTTTTTCCATGATCGACGTGCGCGATGATGGCGATATTGCGGAAGTTTTCTATCATGCTGAGGTCCGGGGTTGAGCAAGGGATGCAAAGCCGGCCAGTATATCATTGTTTTCTAAATAACCATGAAATCCACTCCCGGCTTTGTTTGACACCCACCCCGGCGGTTGAAGGCGTTTCCGTATTGCCGCGCATTTCAAATCATCGACTTATCGGGATCTACTTAGCCCTGACAGCGAAAACCTCCGCCATACCCGCGCGTTGAAAAGAGATTTTCAGTTACCCACAAAAGCTGTGGATAAGTCTGTGAGTGAATGCTTGATATCCGTGCGAAATGCGCGAGAACACGACGCTCGCGCCAAATTGGATAAATTTCATACAGGCGGGATAAGCTCCGAATATCAATCACTTACACAACAGCCACGCGGCATGTCGGCAAATCAGAAAGTTCTTGACGATGTCATATCGCGACACATGGAAGCTGTGCATAAACAAGACGCTCAAGACGATGTCACGAGTTCGCCGACTTGACAATCCACACCATGCCGCATAGCGTGCGATGCTCTCGAACTTCAAGGCGGAAACCATGCGAAATGCCCCGGAAAACGTCGTCCAGCAATGGCTGGACGCACTCTCATCGACCACCATCGCCGGAGAACTCGACCGCCACATGGCGTTGATCTCCCAAAAGCTGAAATTGTTTGGCATGCCGGGTTTCGATACACTAGGCTATGACGACTGGAAGAGACAGTGCGCCCATGAGTTTCCACAACGCATGGTTGACGATATCCACTATGGGCCGGTGAAGATCCGCACCACCTCGGACGGACATATCCTGTTCAGCGTTCATGAATACATTGAAACGCGTGACGGCGAACGCATCAAACAGCCTGTCGAGATGCTGCTGAGCCTTGAGGATGATGGCCAGTGGCGGCTGACTCAGCAACGCATCCTGGACGCGGCCGAAGCGACCCACCTCGGGCTGGAATGAAGCTGTTCGGTTTTCGCAACCTGCGCGTCGCCATCCTGCTCGGCGTGCTGTTGCTGGTATTGAACTACACCCTCGGGCAACGCCTGCATTCCACCACCTGGAGCGACCCGCTAGAGGTAGTCATCTACCCGTTGAATGCGGATGGCAAGCTAGAAACGACCGCCTATATTCGCTCGTTGACGCAACGTCACTTTGAGCCTATCGCGACATTCTTCCGCCGTGAAGCCCACCGCTGGGGCGTGATCGAAGCCAATCCGATCCGGGTGACACTGGGCGCAACGGTCGACGCCCCGCTACCGCCAGAACCCGGCAACAGCCTGCTCTCACGCCTGCTTTGGAGTTTGAGAATCCGCTACTGGGCATGGCGACACACACCCGACGCTGCCTCCAATTTCCAGCGTATCCGGGTTTTCGTACCCTACCAACAGGGCAGCGATGGCAAGCCCCTGGCGCATTCCCTGGGGCTACAAAAGGGTCTGCTCGGTATCGTCAATGCCTATGCGCTGCCCCGTCAGAGGCGCCAGAACAATGTCGTCATCGCACACGAGATCATGCACACCGTCGGCGCGCTGGATCGCTACGACTCAAATGGCAACCCGATCTATCCGGATGGCTATGCCGAACCCGAACGCAAGCCGCTATACCCGCAACGACGCGCAGCGATCATGGCCGGGCGTATCGCCTTGACGACGGGGCAATCGAAGATGCCACGCAGCCTGAAAAGCTGCGTGGTGAACAGGCTCACCGCCAGCGAGATCGGCTGGCTGAGGAAGGAATAACATATTGGCCGCCACTACCCAGTAGCGGCCATGGTCAGCTACTTCACGACCTTCAATAACTCGATATCGAAGACCAAGGTTTCGTTCGGACCGATGTCGCGACCCGCGCCACGCTCACCATAAGCCAGCTCCGGCGGCATCACGACACGCCATTTAGCCCCTGGCCGCATGCGCGTGATGGCTTCGCGGAAACCGGGAACCACCCCGTTCAACGAAAACTGAGCCGGCTTGCCGCGCGCGTAGGAGCTGTCGAACTCCTTGCCATTGATCAGGGTGCCACGATAGTTGACCTCGACCTTGTCGCTAGCCTTGGGCTTCTCACCCTCGCCGGCCTTCAGCACCTCATATTGCAGGCCGTTGTCAAGCGTCGTGACACCCGCCTTTTTCGCGTTTTCCTCGCGGAAATGCTTGCCTTTCTCTACCGCTTCCGCGGCCGCTTTCTTGCGTTCCTCGGCAACTTTCTCGCGAGCCGCCTTCAGCGCTGCCGACATCTGTTCCTTGCTCAGGCGGGCCGGCGCGCCCTTCAGGTAATCATCGACTCCAGCGGCAAACGCGCTACTGTCCAGCTCACCAGCCACCTGCCCCTTCAGCAACTGGCCAATACGCTGGCCAATGGTATAGCTGTACTGCTGGGTCGGGGTTTGCAGCTCCGCCGCGGAGAGTCCCTGCGCGGCAAACAAGGCCATGGAGAGTACCGATAAAGAAAAGAATCGCATGAATCTACCTCTAAAAATGAAAATGAGAGAAAAGCCGCTGCTCAGGCGTCCGTCACGAACCGCATCGACAGATCGATGGCCAGAACGTCTTTCGTCAACGCACCGATGGAGATGAAGTCGACGCCGGTTTCCGCGACCTCGCGCAGCCGTTCCCGGGTCATGCCGCCCGACGCCTCCAGTTGGGCCCGGCCGGCGGTACGGGATACCGCTTCGCGCATTTCCGCCAACGAGAAGTTGTCCAGCAGTATCCTCGGCGTTTCGACTCGCAAGGCCTCGTCGAGTTCCGCAAGCGTCTCCACCTCGACCTCGATCAACACATCAGGCGACAGGCGCCGTGCCGTTTCGACCGCCGCGCTGATCGAACCTGCCGCCATAATATGGTTTTCCTTGATCAGGATCGCGTCATGCAGGCCGAAACGGTGATTGTCACAGCCACCGCAACGCACTGCGTATTTCTGCGCCAGACGCAACCCAGGCAGGGTCTTTCGCGTATCCAGCAAGCGCACGTCAAGATCAGCAACCTGCCTGGCATAGTGCCACGCGCGGCTGGCGGTGCCACTGAGTGTCTGTAGGAAATTCAGCGCGGTGCGTTCACCGCTGAGAATCGCGCGGGTGTTGCCGCGCAGAAGGCAAATCTGACTGTCGGCGGCAACCCGGTCGCCATCCTCGACCCGCCATTCCACGCGGATATCGGCGTCGAGCTGACGAAATGCCTCATCGAACCAGTCCCGGCCGCAGATCACCGCCGCCTCTCGGCACAGCACATTCACCTCGGAACGCGCGTCCGCCGGGATCAACGCGGCGGTCAGATCACCATCACCGATGTCCTCGTCCAGCGCGCGGGCCACCTGCTGTCGCAATTGCTCGTCATCGACGAGGTGTGCACGCCTCAAAGGATCTCCAGCAGTTCGACCTCGAAGACCAGGGTCGCGTTACCCGGGATGGCCCCACCGGCGCCCGCCGCGCCATAGCCCAGTTGCGGCGGTATAGTCAGTTTACGCTTGCCACCGGGCTTCATCCCTTGAACGCCTTCGTCCCAGCCACGAATGACCCGACCACCACCCAACGGAAACTGAAAAGGCTCGTTGCGATCCACGCTGGAATCGAATTTGGCGCCATCGGTCAGCCAACCCGTGTAATGCACCGAGACCTTGTCTCCAGCATTCGCCGCATCACCTTCACCCTCGACAAGATCCTCGATCTTCAGACCGGAATCGGTCATTCTCTCCGCCATGACAAACCTCGCTGTATGAAAGACACAAACACGCGCCAACAACCATCGGCTGCTGGCGCGCACTATAACAAAAATCTTGTCGAGGGTATCAGTCGGAAGTACTGCCTCCGGTGTGTTTCTTCAGGCTCGAAAGCATGGCGTTCATGGCGCGATCCATCAACGGCTTGCCGGCCTCGGCCAGCACCATTACCGAGCCATCCTGAAACGCTTGCGCGAGCTCTTGCAATGTCAGTTCCAGCGCTTTCACACCCTTGCGATTGACAAACAAGCAATTGTTACTGACACGACTCTTCCACGACAGTTTCAGGCGTTGGCTTCCGCCATCCTTCTGGAACTCGATCCAGGTGCCGACGTCCAACGATTCGGCCTGTTGGCGCGCGCTCTCCTCGATATCCTCGCTGGGTTCCTCGACGATCAGAGTATCCTCGTCGACGACATCGTCTTTCACCTGCTCTATCGGCAAGGTGGCGACAGGATTCGCCTTCAGGCAGGCGACATGGCATTCCTGTAACTCCTTGAACAAGCGCGCGATGCGATGCTGATCGAAGGAGATCTCGTTGAGACCCTCGCGCAGCCCCTTCAATAGCGATGGTATCGCGTCCAAGAGTTGCTTCCTTTCCTGCGGCTCGCGCTTTGGCTCGACGCTCCATAGCAGTTGGTCGACCAACGCGGCGGTGGCATCCCATTTGGCGCTGTCCGGACCGTTCTTCAGGTAGACCAGCACCATCACATCCTTCCAGGCATCGCGCAGCATGTTGCGCACCACCACCGGCACGCCCTCGCGCATCATCAGTTTATCGCGCATCAATGCGTTCACCGCCTTGCGCGCCTGGGCCAGTTGCTCCTTGCCCTCATTGACCCGGCATACCCGTTTTTCGACCAGCTCGGCGCCATGGCTTTCACGCTTGTAGAAAGCCTTGAATTCGGCTTCCACCTCGGTGAACAGACTGATATCGCTGTCAAATTCCTCGGTGATACGTTCAACGGCGGCTTCCATCCGGCCATACAGACTGTCAGGGCCGCGTTCGCCGTCATCGCTCCAGCCAACGGCTGCCTGCGCCAACTCGTTCAGCAACAAGCGGGCGGGATGATGACGCTTGCTGAAGAACGAGCGATCGAGGATCGCCGCCTTCAGCATCGGAATCTGGAGGCGTCCAAGCAACACCTTCATCGCATCTGGCAGATTTCGGTCCTCGACGAGAAAATCGAACAGCATCGATATCACATCGAGGGTATCCGCATCGGCGGTACCCAGCGAATGCACGCCGACCGCGGCGGGATCCAGCCCCAGTTGCTGGCCGAGCCGCTCCTTCACCTCTTCCGGAGAGCGCGGCAACTGACCGCCCGCCACTGTTTGCTGCACCGCGTTCAACGCGGCCAGCAATTCGCCTTGATCGACCTGTCGAACCGCGACTGGGCTACCGGACGAGGGCATCGTGGCGCGTTGCGCGGCGAGCAGCTCGGTCAAGCTATTGAACAGGCGTGTCTGAGCCTGATCCACCTCGCCGTCATCATCGGCACTATCGGCCGCTTCGACGCGTTGCCGTTTCTCGACCGCCGGCGCCACCGGATTGCGCTTGATCATCGGATTGAGCTTGGGCAGCACCCCGGCCTTCTGCAACAGGTCGTTCAACTCATCGTACAAGCCGCCAACATAAGCGATCACATGCCGGTCGAACAATTTGAAGATAACCAGTTTCATCGGCACGTCGGCATCCAGTACCGAGATGGCTTCCTGGAAGGTATTACTCAATACCGCCGGACCGATCGGGTTGTCGACGGAGGTCAGCTCGTCCCCACCGGTGAGATGGCTGTAACGGTGATTCAGCGCAAACAGCTCGCGATGGTAGCGGTTCTCCGCTTTCGAGATGATATTGCTGATCGCAAGCGACTCTTCGAGCTGCGCTTCGCCAACCAGCTCCAGCCCTCCGGACTCGGCGAACCCGGAGGATGCCGAACGCTGCGCCGTCCCGCCGGACGACCAGAAGCGGTCGAAGTGAAGCAACACCTGACTGGAAAAGCGGGTGGAGATGGCATCCTTGGCCTTGCGCAACTCGCGCATGGTATGGAAGTAGGAGGTCTGTAAGGCATCACTGCCGGATTTCTCCGCCAGATGATACATCGCGTCATCGAGCTGTTCGAACAGTCCCTCGACCAGAACCGGCAACGTCTGTCCGATCACGGCCCGAGAATCCGCCACGATGGCCCTCACCTGGGGACCAAGGCTCGAATTACGCACGCCTGTCAACGAAACGATATTATCTTCTTTTGGCATTTTCCTGATCTTCCAGCAACAATTCAGAACATGGCGAGAATCGGGGTATGATTCCGATACAAACCTTTTCCAACTATACGTCAAAATTAACAATTGCGCGTGAGACGCGTCACAATTGCGCTTTCAATTTCCCATCCGGGCCTATCAACAAGTGAAAATACCGCCGTCCCTCATGTCGAGACCTGAAACACCCCGGGCCATGAAAGGTTGCCCGTGTTTCAGCCACGGGACGCCGAAAGCCGGCCGACATCGCGAGGTATTCACGGCGTTCACGCTTACCACTCATGCGTGGCAATACCTCAGGGAATCTCGATTTTTCGAGATGTCCCTCATGTGTCCAAGAGTCAGTCGACCGAGCGTATCGCTACTGAAGCCGGCCGATCCGAAAACCCGGACCGCATCACGTTTCTCGCGACCCAACAACCCAACCGGAAACCGCCCATGTCGATATCCAAGATTCACGACGGCTGGCTATTGGCGGCCAGACGGCTGCCATCCACGAATTGCGACCCGCGTCCCGCGGACACGGCCATCAATCTCCTTGTCATACACAATATCAGTCTGCCGCCCGGTGAGTTCGGCGGCACAGCGATAGAGGACCTGTTCCTGAACCGCCTGAAGCGGGAACGACACCCCTATTTCGCTAAGATTCACGACCTGCGCGTGTCCGCCCATCTGCTCATCGACCGTCACGGAGACATCACACAGTTCGTGCCATTCGATCTGCGCGCCTGGCATGCCGGGGTGTCCTGTTATGACGACCGGGAATGCTGTAACGATTTTTCCATTGGCATCGAACTGGAAGGGACCGACGACACCCCCTACACAGAGGCGCAATACGCCGCATTGAGCGCTACCACCCGCGCCCTGCTACGCCATTATCCTCACTTGAACCCACGACGGATCGCCGGCCATTGCGACATCGCTCCGGGACGCAAGAGCGACCCCGGCCCGGCTTTCGACTGGATCCGCTATCTGGCCTCGCTGCATAGCCACGGCCAAGGGCTTTAGCCCGGATTTCTCACCGGGTCGCGTAGCGAGGCCGCTCAAGGTGGCGTGATGGCTGGCGTTCGCAACCGAGGGCCGCGGCGCAGGCGTAGTCAACACTACGTTGAGCCGCCCGACCGAGTAAACGCCAGTCAGCGCGCCGCATTGGGCGGTCGCAGTAGTAAACGGGTGAGAAACCCGGGTTAGCAGGCCGTTAAAAAATGACATTTTTCAACATCCTGTTAGCGCGGGTGCGAATCCACCCGACATCAATATAAAACTGCTTGTCTTACGCCTTGATCGATAACCGGCCTGAAATGCTGAATATGCGGTAACTACTCAGCAAGTAGGAAAATCATGCTGTAACTGCTCAGATTGCCGCTGAAATGTGTCAGATCAAGGCGGGAAATGTGAGTTTACAGGTGTAAATGACCATTTTCCAACGCAGAGATGGCGCATTTCAGTGGTGAGCTGAGTAGTTACAATATGCGTTCTATTGGGGCTGGGTCGACAAGAATGGCCACGTCTGGCCAACCTTCAGGCAGCCTCCAGGATACGCCGCGGGTTCTCCTCAACCAGACGCCGGGCTGCCGCTTCGCCGATCAAACTCGCCGCCGCCGCCATGCCCGAGGAAAGATTCGGCGGCCGATAGGCCAGATTATGCGCATCAGTGGCCAACAGGGTAACCCGATCCTCCAGCAACAGGGCTTCGGCCAGATGCCGCGCCTCCGCGCCGAACTGCCCGGTCAGGCTGCCGGCGGTCACTTGAAGGAGACATCCGGCGGCTAGAAAGGGTTCCAGTTTGGATGGCCGGCTCTGCAATGCCTGATTCCTTTCCGGATGAGCGATCATCGGCAGGATGTCGCGCTGTATCAGCCAGGCCACCATGTTCTCGGAACCCGCCGGGATGCTGCTATGTGGAAACTCCATCAACATCACATGCCGCCCCTGCCAAGCGCCAAGCCAGGGCAGGCCATCGCCATTGGCCAACTGCACCAGCTCTGGCCCAATGCGCAACTCCGCCGCCAGGCGCAGCTCGATGTCCACTCCGGCATCGGCGACCTGTCGCTGGAACCCCTCGAAGGTCTGTTGTAGCGACTCACGTGTATTCGGATAACGATCGAGATGGATGTGCGGCGTCAACATCTGCACCTCCACGCCGTCTGCGCGCGCGATACGCAGCATCTCCAGCGCATCCGCCAACACCTGGGCGCCATCGTCCACGCCCGGTAGAATATGGCTATGCATATCGATCATTTCAGGTCTCCCGCCGCCGGCTGCCCATCAGGCCTTCGACGATCAACAGCACGACGCCGACACTGATCGCCGCGTCGGCGACATTGAACGCCGGCCAGTGCATGCCGGCGATATAACAGTCGAGGAAATCCACCACATGCCCGAGCCGCACGCGGTCGATCAGATTGCCGAACGCGCCACCGATGACCAACGCGACGCCCAGGGTCTCCCAGCGAAACCCTCGCGGCAGACGCCACAGCCACACCAGCAACGCCGTGATGATGACCACAGCCAGCACGATGAAGAACCCACGCTGCCAACCGCCGGCATCGCTGAGCATGCTGAACGCCGCCCCTTCATTATAGACCCGCGTCAGATTGAAGCCTGGGAATACGGGCCGGGTCTCGAACAGCAGCAATGTCTGTTCGATCTGGTACTTGCTCAACTGGTCGAGCACCACGACCAGCACTGAGACGCCGAGCCAACGCCACATCAGGCGAATTCCCGACTTTCGCCAGCATCGAGATTCTCGACGCAACGCAGACAGATATCGGGATGCCCGCTATCGGCGCCGACATCCTCGCGATGATGCCAGCAACGCGCGCATTTCGGGTGGCGGCTGGCGGAGATCACCAGCCTCAAACCGTCGACATCGGTTTCCCGCGCCTCGGCCGGCGCCTCAGCGAGCGCATGCACCCGTGCATACGAGGTGATCAACACGAAGCGCAACTCGTCACCCAGCGCGGCGAGGCGCTGGTGACACTGTCCATCGCAATACAGATCCACCTCGGCATCCAGCGACGCGCCGATCCGGCTATCCGCGCGCGCCTGTTCGAGCTGTTTCGCCACGGCGACGCGCACCTCCAGCAGATCCTCCCAGAAGGCATCGTTGAAATCACTGTCCACGTCGAGATCGCTGAGACCGTCATACCAGGTCTCCCAGAACACCGTCTCGTCGCGCTCGCCGGGCAGGTGTTGCCAGATCTCGTCGGCGGTGAAACTTAAGATCGGCGCCAGCCAGCGACAGAACGCCTCGGCGATATGATACAGCGCGGTCTGCGCCGAACGACGCGGCAGACCATCGGCCTTGGCGGTGTACTGGCGGTCCTTGATCACATCCAGATAGAAACCACCCATGTCGACGACACAGAAGTTGTGCAGCCGATGGTAGATCACATGAAACTGGTAGCCCTGATATGCCGCTATGATGTCACGCTGCAGCACGGCCGCGCGCGCCACCGCCCAACGATCCAACGGGATCATCTCGTCGGTCGCGACCCGATCGCTTGCCGGATCGAAGCCATGCAGGTTGGAGAGCAGGTAGCGCGCGGTGTTGCGGATACGCCGGTACGCGTCGGCGGTACGCTTCAGGATTTCATCGGAAACGCTCATCTCGCCACGATAGTCGGTGCTCGCCACCCACAGGCGCAGAATATCAGCGCCGAGGCTCTTGAAGATCTCCTGCGGCGCGACAACGTTGCCAACCGACTTCGACATCTTGCGTCCTTGCGCGTCGACGGTAAAGCCATGTGTCAGCACGGAACGATAGGGTGGCGCGTCGTCGATGGCGATCGCGGTCAACAGTGACGACTGGAACCAGCCTCGATGCTGATCCGAACCCTCCAGATACAGGTCGGCCGGAAAGCCCAGCGCCTCACGCGGCTTCAACACAGTGAAATGGGTCACGCCGGAGTCGAACCAGACATCGAGGGTATCGCCGACCTTGTCGTAGTCCTCGGCCTCGTCACCAAGCAGCACCTCAGGCTCCAGCGAGAACCAAGCCTGGATGCCCGCCTTCTCGACACTCTGGGCAACCTGCTCGATCAACGCCTGGGTACGCGGATGCGGCTCACCGCTCTGCTTGTGGGTGAACAAGGGAATCGGCACGCCCCAGGTACGCTGCCGCGAGATGCACCAATCGGGACGCCCCTCGATCATGCCCTGGATGCGCGCCCGACCCCAATCCGGCATCCAATGTACCTCCCCGATCGCCTCCAGCGCGCGCCGGCGCAAACCGGCCTGGTCCATCGAGATGAACCACTGCGGCGTCGCGCGGAAGATGATCGGCGTCTTGTGTCGCCAGCAATGCGGGTAGCTATGCCGCAGGCGCGCCTCGCGCAGTAGCACGCCGCGCGCCTTCAGTACATCGATGACCTTCTCGTTGGCGGTCAGCACATGCTCACCGGCGAACAATGGAGTGCCGTCGAGAAAGCGACCGTCGCCGCCGACTGGATTGTCCACCGGCAGGCCGTAGCGCTGACCGACGATGTAGTCGTCCAGGCCATGCCCTGGCGCGGTATGCACGCAGCCGGTGCCAGTCTCC
>JALSSX010000017.1 GCA_026984055.1 Sedimenticola sp.
CCGCGGATGTGAGGGCAAGGGTGAAGGGGGAGGTTCAGTCACGTCTGCGGTATCCAGGCGTATCAATACCTGCTCGACGACAACGCCATGCGGATCGGAGGACGGGGAAGAGGCACCGGCCCGCGCAATCGGGGAATCCTCGCGCGCGATATTCCCGCCACAAAACCCCTTGATCTCGCAGGTATACCACCACCAACTGCCGATAGCCCAGACGGCCGTCAAGCCCATCAGCAAAGTGGCCTTCAATGTCGTTCCCGCCATGATTCACCCGGCAACGCTTGCCAAGAATTGCGTTATTGCCCTATCTCCCACATGGACATGCGGAATAAAGAAAGTATGCAGACTCGCGCCCGAATAGGCAAGTCATGGAGGGCAAACGAAAAACTTCCGGTAACGACTCAGCTCACCTCGGAAACACGCCACCTCTACATTCAAACAAACTCACTTGATCCACATTCCTCGCCGGATCGACGAGTCCTGGCTGGCTCGTTGGAATCCACAACACATGTTGCTCAGTCGGAAATACCTGCTTTTACACCAATAAATCAGGCCAACAAGGGATTCTTCTTCTTGCCAGAGCGGATATTCTTTATCCCAATCCCCAGCAGCAGCATCCCCGCTAGAATCGGGATGGAAACCACCGCCCAATTGATCCGCTTGCTGGACCCTGGGGACGGCGCCGCGGCAATCTCCAACTGCTGAAGCAGCGCGGCGCGATCGGCAACCTTCCCCAGTAACGGATCCAGTGCTTGCGGTTGGTTATCCAGCGCATCCAGATCATCCGCGTTCAGCTTCTCCAGCGGAACCTTACCCGCGAAACGCAGCTTGAAGGCGCGCGTGCCAACGAAGGGGAAAGCATCTGAAACAGACAGCTCCCGCTTGGTTATCAGGATATCGAAGGCAACACGCTCACCGGTGACCTGGCGAACGACCTGCATGGGATCATCCTCGGCGCTGGACAGCAAATCATAGCGCAGGAACTCAGCCGACTCGTCAAAGGTCAACGCGTGGACGCCGGGCACGATAAAGAAAAGAACACCGAACAATGCGGATGCGCGAGAATACATTGGAATCACCAAACAGAAAAATAATCGACATAAAGCCATCCCTGCAAACGTCCCTATCGGACTTCCGGTTCAAATCTTAAACCACACCCACACAAACTCAGAACGAATGTAAAGATATTTTAACATCAAGTTACTCCCCATCGAAAGTTCGCCGGCGGCCGCCATGACAAGCCTGGCAAATTCAGCGGTTGGCGCGCAGCGACTCCGGCTCGGGGTACTGGTACACTGCGCGCCATTCATATCCTCATACAGGAGCAAATCGTGGAAGAAATCACTGTCGATGTCGCCATCATCGGTTCCGGCACCGCCGGCTTGAACGCCATGGGCCAGGTGCGCCGCGCTGGAAAAAGCTTTGTGCTGGTCAACGGCGGAGAAGCCGGCACGACCTGTGCGCGGGTCGGCTGCATGCCATCCAAGGTGCTCATTCAGGTAGCCGAGGACTTTCATCGTCGGCGTCTTTTCGGCCGTTGTGGCATCGAGGGCGGCGACGCCCTGAGCGTGGACAAGCCTGAGGTCATGGAATATGTGCAACATATCCGCGACAACTTCGTCGACCGGGTATTGTCGAACAGCACCGATCATCTCGGCGATGAATTCATCGAGGATTATGCCCGTTTTGTGGAACCCACCCTGCTGAAGACCGGTGATAAGCGCATCCGCGCCACCAGTGTCGTCATCGCCACTGGCTCGACGCCGATCGTGCCGGATGCATGGCGCGCATTCGGCGAACGGGTGATCACCACCGATGAATTCTTCGAACTCGAAGACCTGCCGGACAGCATGGCGGTAATCGGCCTTGGCGTGATCGGCCTGGAGCTGGGCCAGGCATTGAACCGCCTCGGCGTGACAGTGACCGGCATCGATCTGGCGGAGAACATTGGCGGACTCAGCGACCCGGTGGTCGCCCGGCATGCGCTGGACATCATGTCCAAGGAGTTTCCGATCTGGCTGGGCGAGGCCGCTGAACTGTCGGAGAGCGACGACGGCAGGATCCGCGTCCGCGCGGGCGACAACGAAGTCGTCGTCGACAAGGTGCTTGCATCGATGGGCCGACGGCCGAACATCGACCACCTGAACCTGGAAGCGCTGGGCGTCGAGACCGATGCCAAGGGCGTACCGCTACATAGCCAGGCCACCTGCCAAGTCGGCGACCTGCCGGTGTTTCTCGCTGGCGACGTGAACGGCCATCGTCCGATCCTGCACGAAGCCGGCGACGACGGAAAGATCGCCGGCTACAACGCGGCGCATCCAGACACGGTGACCGCCTTCCAGCGCAAGCCGTGGATCGGCATCACCTTCTGCGATCCGAACATCATCACCGTCGGCCAAACCTTCGGGCACATCGACCACGATAGCGCGGCAATCGGCGAGATGCCGGTCGCGCCGGTCGGTCGCGCACTGATCATGGGAAAGAACAAGGGCATGATACGCCTGTATGCCGACAAGGCCAGTAGCCGCTTTCTCGGCGCCGAGATGATCGCGCCGGCGGGCGAGCATCTGGCGCATCTGCTGGTGTGGGCCATCCAACAGGAGATGACCGTCGGCGAGATGCTGCGCATGCCATTCTACCATCCGGTAATGGAAGAAGCCGTGCAAGCGGCATTGAACAAGCTGTACGCCGAGGTCGACACGAAGAATCCTGGCCCGATCACGGAACTGGCCACGTTGCAGACCTAACAGGGTGTTGAAAAAGTCCTTCCATGGACTTTTTCAACGACGGAACCGGAAAATAGGATTTCCCGGTTCCTTCATTTTCAATGACTTGCAGTCATTGAAAATGGCGGTACACCCCTGTACCGCACACAGGCCATTGAAAAATACCATTTTTCAATGGCCTGCTAACCCGACCGACAGCACGACGATATCGATCCAGCACCCAAATGGGTGGCCGGATCGATACTACCCACCGCCGGCCAGATAGTCCCGCAACACCTCGATCGCCTCGCTGGCGCCGATCACCACGAGCACATCGTTCCGATCGACACGATGATCGACGCCGCTGGTGGCGAAGAAGAACTCCCCTCCCCGACCACGATCGACGATGCCGAGCAGCATCACATTGAAGCGTTCCTCGATATCCAGATCCGCCAGCTTGCGGCCTTCCAACGGCGTGTCCGGTGGCACATGCAGTTCCGCCAGGTTCAGATTGGCATCACCGAAGATCACATGATCCAGCAGTTGCGAGGCATCGGGGCGCCGGATGACACGGAAGATCTTGCGCCCGCTGATCGCATAGGGATCGATCACGCTATTCGCGCCGGCGGTCAGCAGTTTGTTCTCCGAATCGGCCGACAGCGACAGCCCGATGATCTGCAAATCCGGCGCCATCGCGCGCGCCGACAATACCAGAAAGACATTGTGTGCCTCGTTATCGAACAGCGCGAACAAGTGGGTCACTTCCCTACCAATGCCAGCATCCCGCAACTCCTCGTCCGAGGTGATATCAACCCGCCGGTAGCGCCAGTGCCGGCTGTCATGGTCGACCGTGCCCTCGATGTCGTCGCACAAAGTGATCTGGACGCCGCGCGCCGCGAGCTGAGTAGCGACCTCGCGCCCCATGCGATTACAGCCAAACACCAACGCGCAATCGTGCTTCATATCTTGCCACGCAACAATACAGTTTCACGAAAATGCGTCAGGCTCAACTGATGACCGATCAATACCAGCATGTCTCCGACATGCAGATGAAAGAACTTGCGCGGGCGAAAATGAAAGCGCCGCTCACAATAGTTATAGCTGCTGCCCTCGTGCTCGCGTTGCTCCTGACTGGCGGAGATCACCCCGAGCACGCGCAACTGCTGCCGGGAGATATTGATCTCGTCGATGCTGCGACCTTCCAGCCAGGAACCTGGTTGTACC
Source organism: Sedimenticola sp. (assembly GCA_026984055.1). GTDB lineage: Bacteria > Pseudomonadota > Gammaproteobacteria > Chromatiales > Chromatiaceae > JALSSX01. The sequence continues at coordinate 3,927 of JALSSX010000017.1, forward strand.
GCCACGGTATCCACCATCACGCTGGAATGCCCGGTCATGACACCATAGATGGCCTCGAACGCCACGGGCTGTTCCAGGTATTCGGCGGCGATCAGGCCAGCGATACGGAATGGCAGCACGGTATGCGTTGCGCCAGCATAGCGCAATTTGGGCTCGGTCTCCGCCTTGTCGCAACGCGCGATGATCTCGATATCCTTATTGATGTAGCGCACCGACAGAGTCGTATACAGATTGGTGATGTCGCTGCCGGTCAGGCACAATACCCGCGAGGCGCGGGTCGCGACGCCGATATCGGACAGCAATTGTTGATCCGAGGCATCGCCGATCAACGCCATATAGCCAAGACGTTGCGCACGATCGATCATCTCCGGGTCCGGGTCGACGACGACAAAGGGTTCCCCATCCTCGGCCAGCAGGCTGGCCACGGTTTCGCCAACTCGCCCAAAGCCGCACAATACCGTATAGTTTCGTCGCCGCTCCAGCGTGGCATGCAAGCGCTTGGCCTTCACATGGGGCATGCGTTCGGTGAACGCCGAAACGATGATCGAGGTGAAGAACGACAATACACCCAGGCCAGTGATGATCAGCACCAGTGTGATCACGCGGCCCTCGGGCGTATGCGGCGTAATGTCGCCATAGCCGACCGTCGAAAGTGTCACCACCGCCCAGTACAACGCATCCAGAGGAGTCTCGATCTGCCCGCCTTCGATATGCGATTCGAACAGATAGATCGCCGTCGAAGCCGAAAACAACACGAAACCGAGAAAACCCAACAGCGTGGTCAGCTCGAAACGCTTCTCGGCGAGCACGGTGACGAACTCGCTGATGCTGCGCGAGTAGCGGAACAGTTTCAGCAGGCGGAACAGCAGGAAGATACGCAGCAGACGCAACGGGCGGTAGGTCGGCACGATCGCAAGCAGATCGACGACCGCCATGAAGGTGGTCATATACGCCCATTTACTGCGGAATACCGCGTGCAGCGCCCGCCAAGTATCGAAGGGCCTGTCGACGAACTCGGCCTGCTCGAAATGATCGATGATGATGTGATGCGCGTCGTTATAGACCCACAGGCGCAGCAGGTAGTCGAGGGCGAACACGCTGACCGCGAAGGTCTCCAGATAATCGTCGAACTGCATCTCTGGATGCCGGACTTCGTAGATCAGGCCAAAGATGCTCGCCAGCACCAGCACGACCATGAAGCCATCGACATACAGACGCAACGGATTGTTCTGCCCGGTGAGCACCGCACGCACCAAGGACTTGACCCGCTGGTAGCGGTCGGAACCCTGCAAACGATAGGCGAGGCGCACCAGCGCGTTGGCTTCGGCCATCAGTCGGACAGATAGTATTCGACTGTCGAGACCACGCGGACCTTCTTGATGTGCGGATTGTTACGATCCCGCGCACTGATCGAGAACCGCCCCTGACTGGCGCGCCGGATCTTGCCCAATGTGCTGTTGGAATCATGCGCGAACTTCTCCGCGACCTCGCGCGCCTTGCGGGTCGCCTCCTCGAC
>JALSSX010000018.1 GCA_026984055.1 Sedimenticola sp.
TATAGAGGCCCTCGGCCTGTCCGGCGCTGATCAGCCGGTGCGCCAGCATCAGCGCCGCCTCGGTCTTGCCCGCGCCGGTGACATCTTCCAGGATGAACAGTTGCGGTTCATCGGCCAGCGGCCAGTCGGCGCAGGTTTGTTGCAGTGGCGTGGGTTTTTCGATGTAACTGAACAGGACTTTCAGCGTCTTGGTCTGAGCCGTCACCGGTGGCTTCAGATCCAGTGATTCGATGGCTTTCTCTGCCTGGGGCAAGGCGTATCGTTCCCAATATTCCTGCATAGCCATGTGTTCGGAGCAGTAGGGGAAGAGATCGGCGTTGGAGCCAATCCAGTCGGCCAGTACGGCGATGCCAGCCAACAGCCAACCGGCTTCTTTCTGTTACCCCACCCAATGTTCGTCACGCACTTTCTCGATGGCATGATCGAAATCAGGTCTGATCAGCGCTTGCCATTCGTTTGCGAATTGAAGCGCCGCCTCACGGTCGAAATCCCGAAAGTGATTCTTGATGCGATCGTTGCCTTCCGGTGGGCAGCCGCCCTCCTCCATCGGCGTTATTGCGCGGAATCTCTTTAGCCCTGATTTCTCACCGGGTCGCGCAGCGAGGCCGCTCAAGGTGGTGTGATGGCTGGCGTTCGCGACCGAGGGACGCGCAGGCGTAGCCGACACTACGTCGAGCCGCCCGACCGAGTGAACGCCGGTCAGGGTGTGCCATTGGGCCGCCGCAGTAGAAGGCTGGTGAGAAATAAGGTAAATTGGACGTTATGGCGATGAAAACAGAGTTTTTTAAGCAATTGGAAGCCTGGTTAAACAGAAGTCGGCAGATCAAAAAATCGATCAAGACCGAAAAACAGCGCCTTGAAAAAGAAACTAACCAAGAGGTTTCCAGATAGATCGAACGAGAAATCAGGCATCTTGAAAAGACATTGGAGAAAACGAAAGAAAAAATAAAACAGTTGAGCCGTGAAAACGGTTTATCTGAAAAGGCCGAAAAATTTAAAAAAATACAAGGTATTGGTGATATCACTGCCCAAATATTAGTCACCCAACTCCCTGAGCTGGGGAAGGTGAATAATAAAAAAATTGCCGCGTTAGTGGGAGTTGCGCCTTATTGTAACGACAGTGGCACCTACCAGGGAAAATATAAAATTCGAGGTGGACGGTCTGAGATTCGAAGTGTTTTGTATATGGGGGTATTGTCGGCGATTAAGCATAACTCCGTCATCAAGGCATTTTATGACCATCTCAGAAAACAAGGAAAGCTTCATAACGTCGCCATGGTCGCCTGTATGCGATGGTGCGGAATAATACCGAATGGCAAGAAAACTATGCCGTTCCGGTCAGCCAAAATTGAATATTTTCGTTGACTTTTGACATAGTTGCTACTCAGCAAGTAGGAAAATCATGCTGTAACTGCTCAGATTGCCGCTGAAATGTGTCAGATCAAGGCGGGAAATGTGAGTTTACAGGCGTAAATGACCATTTTCCAACGCAGAGATGGCGCATTTCAGTGGTGAGCTGAGTAGCTACGCCTGTGATTCGTCTGTGCTCAGGCCATGGAGCTGTTCCCACAAGGATGAGTATCATTGCCAGGGGAGTGCCTCACACGTGCAAGCATCCCGACGTTCTGGGGTCCTGAGAGCTGCGGTGGGATGATTCCCACATCGGGGAGATAGATGTGGCATGCGGTTTGTCAACGATGCCTTTGTATCGTGCCTTTCAGCCCGGTTTTCTTCTGGATGGCCCGACGGATGTGCTTGATGCGCTTCAGGTCCAGCTCGGGACCCACGCGCACGCGGTAGCGACGCGCACCCTTGACCCAGGCTGAGTTGATGTGGGTGTAGAAGCCGGCCTTGCGCAGTCTGGTGGCCAGCTTGTCGGCGCGCGCCTTGTCGGTGAAGCTTGCGACTTGCACGATCCAGGCCAGCGGCGCGCGCGCGGTGGACGGACGGGGTGTATGTTGGGGTTTGCTGGCGGGCTGGGGCCTTGCCCTTGGCTTTACGATCGGTTTCTTGGGCTTAGGCTGGGGTTGCGCGATGGCTTCCACCAAGGGTTCCGGCGCAGGACTTCGCACCGGTTCCACTGGCGTCGAAGCGGCGACATCGGGCGCGGCTGGGCGATGTTCGGGCATGTCGAGGTTAACCGGGGGGAAATACACATCGGCGCGCGGCGGGATGTTGGTCTTGTCGATGCTGTTGTCGATACGGCCTTGCTCGATCAGCATCGGCACGAAGATGATCAGCAGGGACATCAGCACGGCGGCGCCGATCAGGCGCTTCTTGAGTTTGTCGTCCATTGGTCAGTTTTCCAGGGTCTGTCTTGCCTCGGCCACGCTGAGGAAGGAGCCGAAGACGAGGATGCAGTCGTTCTCGCCGGCATCACGCCGGGCATCATTCAGGGCCTCGGCGATATGCTCGCGCGGTAGCGCGCACTCGCTCTCGGCGTGTTTGGCTAGCAAGCTGGCGATGGCGCCGCCATCGAGTCCGCGCGGGTCGTTCAAGCCGGCCGGGTACCAGCGGTCGAGGCTGGCGTCCATCAAACCGAGCATCTCGGCCAGTTGCTTGTCGCGTAGCGCGGAGAATACGCCGAGTGTTCTGCCCTTGCAGGGATACTTTGCCAAGGTGTCGCGCAACGCGCCAACGGCTTGCACATTGTGCGCCACGTCGAGGATGATGACGGGTTCACCGGGAAATACCTCGAAACGTCCGGCCAGCGCGACATTTCCAAGGCCGTCGCGAATTGCCTCCTGGCTGGCCGGCAGGCGCGCTTCCAGCAGTTGAACGACGGTGAGCACGCCGGCGGCGTTCTGGATCTGGTAGTCGCCGCGCAATGCCGGTATGGGCAAAGCGGCGCGAAGTTGCCCGCCCATGCGCCAGCACCAGCCACCGGGCGCGGCTTCGGCGCTGAAGTCGCGTTGGTAGAGATGCAGCGGCGCGCCAAGTTCGGCGGCCTTGTCGAGCAGGCTGGCCGGCGGACGTGGATCGGAACATACCGCTGCCCTGCCCGTGCGCAGGATGCCGGCCTTCTCCAGCGCGATCTGGTCGCGATCGTGGCCCAGCCAGTCAACGTGATCGATGCCGATGGTGGTGATCAACGCAATATCGGCGTCGATGATGTTCACTGCGTCGAGATGGCCGCCCAGGCCGGTCTCTAGAATGACGATGTCCGCCTCAGTCCGGCTGAAGATGTCCAGCGCGGCCAGCGTGCCGAACTCAAAATAGGTCAGCGAGATGGCGCCGCGCGCTTGGTCGATGCGTTCGAATGCGTCGATGATGACGGCATCCTCGACCGGCTCGCCGCGCAGTTGGATGCGTTCGTTGTAGCGATGCAGATGTGGCGAGGTGAAACTGGCGGTGCGATAGCCCGCCGCGCGCCAGATGGCCTCCAGCATCGCGACGCTGGAACCCTTGCCATTGGTGCCGGCAACGGTGACCACGGGGCAGGCAAGCCGCCCGCCCAGTCGTTGCCAGACGCTGGAAACACGCTCCAGGCCGAGATCGATGGCGGCCGGATGCAGACCAGACTGCCAGTCCAGCCAGGCATCCAGGGTTTTGAATCTCATGCGGACTCGGGTGGTTCCGCCGGCGGCGTGGCGTCAGCGGGTGGCTCCGCCGCTGGTTCGATGATTTCGGGCGTCTCGTTCGGGGTGCGCGGCGGGGTGTGAATCACTGGCTTGCGCATCAGCACGTTCAGGAGGCTGGACAGCCGGTCACGCATCTCACGGCGGTCCATGATCATGTCGATGGCGCCATGTTCCAACAGAAACTCGCTACGCTGGAAGCCTTCCGGCAGGGTCTCGCGCACGGTCTGTTCGATGACGCGTGGTCCGGCAAATCCGATCAATGCCTTCGGTTCGGCGATATTGACATCGCCCAGCATTGCCAAGCTGGCGGAGACGCCGCCCATGGTCGGGTCCGTCATCACCGAGATGAACGGGATTCCGCGCTTGGAAAGCTGTTGCAGAGCGGCGCTGGTCTTGGCCATCTGCATCAGCGAGAACAGGGATTCCTGCATGCGCGCGCCACCGCTCGCGGAGAAACATACCAACGGGATGTTGAACTCCAGACAGCGGTTCACGGCACGCACGAAACGCTCGCCGACCACTGAACCCATGGATCCGCCCATGAAGCCGAATTCGAAGGCAGCAGCAACCAGGTCGACTCCCTTGACGCGACCCTGGATGACGATCAATGCGTCTTTTTCGCCGGTTTTCTTCTGCGCCTGGGCGATGCGGTCCTTGTACTTCTTCGAGTCCTTGAACTTCAGTGGATCCACCGGGCCGAGTTCGACGCCGATCTCCTCGCGTGGTTCCTCGTCGAGAAACAGATCCAGACGACGGCGCGCGCCGATGCGGTTGTGATGATCGCATTTCGGGCAGACATCCATGTTCCGCTCCACTTCGGTGCGATAGAGGATCGCCCCGCAACCCGGGCATTTGGCCCATAAGCCCTCGGGCACGGTCTTTTTCGTGCTGCCCTCGGTACGGATACGACTCGGCATCAGTTTTTCGAACCAGCTCATGCTCATGGGCGTCTTACCGTCGTGTTAGCGTGAAAGTACGGAGTCGGTTGCCTGTGATTCGCCCGCGGGGGTTCCACGGCCTCATCGCGTCTTGCCAGGAACATGATGACACGCACGCCAATGTTCGACTGACCATGACTATATTAGCAAATCCTTGCCCGCTACGCTTTTTCGATCGCGTCCAACGCCTGGCGCATCGACCACAACAAGCCTCCGACCGCGCCAGCGATCTGGTCTGACTGGTCGGCGTGCTCGGCGACCAGGTTCACCAGGGCGCTGCCGACGATCACGGCATCGGCAATCCGTCCGATCGCGGCGGCGGTTTCCGCGTCCTTGATGCCGAAGCCGACGCCCAATGGCAGATCGGTATGCGCGCGAATCTCAGCGAGCTTCTCAACGACGGAATCCAGTTGCAGATGACTGGCGCCGGTAACACCCTTCATCGATACGTAGTAGACGAAGCCATCAGCCACCGAACAGATCTTCTCGATGCGCGCTTCATCGCTTGTCGGCGCAAGCAGGTAGATCGGCGCGACCCCCTTTTCCAGCAACGGTGCAACGAGTGGATCACTCTCTTCCGGCGGGCAATCCACGGTCAGCACGCCATCGACACCGACCGCCGACGCGGCCTCGGCGAACCCCGGGTAGCCCATCACCTCGATCGGATTCAGGTAGCCCATCAGCACGACTGGGGTTTCGCCGTCCTCCAGGCGGAATTCACGCACCATTTCGAGTACGTCATGCAGACTGACGTGATGCTCCAGGGCGCGCTCGGCGGCTTTCTGGATCACGGGGCCATCGGCCATCGGGTCGGAGAACGGCACGCCAAGTTCGATGACATCGGCGCCGGCCTGCACCATCGCATGCATCAGTGGCACGGTGACATCTGGCTTTGGATCACCAGCAGTGACGAATGGGATCAG
>JALSSX010000019.1 GCA_026984055.1 Sedimenticola sp.
CATGCTGTAACTGCTCAGATTGCCGCTGAAATGTGTCAGATCAAGGCGGGAAATGTGAGTTTACAGGTGTAAATGACCATTTTCCAACGCAGAGATGGCGCATTTCAGTGGTGAGCTGAGTAGTTACGAAGGCCGGTGAGAAATCCGGGCTAGGCGGACAGCACCGCCACCCGCTCGCAATGCGCCTGGACCGTTGCTATGCGTTCCAACGCGGCCTCATCGACAGACTCCAGACAGGCCATCGACAACGCCTGTAAGCGTTCACGCCCCTGACCGTCCTCATGCATCGAGGACAACAGGGCGGCAATCCCACGCCGGTACAGACGCCCCTGGCTGCCGCCGATGACGAAGGTATGCTGTATCGAACGCGTGTCGGTTTTCTCCACCACCCGCACCATGCGTTGACTCATCATGCCGAGTCCATCGAAGTAGTCGCGATAAACGAAGCCATAGGGCGTGCGGCCGCGGCGCACCGCGTTCATCACCCCCAACCAACTGTCGCAGGCGCGAATCGCGGCGGGCCGCACGCCGGCGGCATCGGAGAGCCTGGCCAGCGCCTGACAGGTTGGCAGCATCGTCGGCACGGATGCGACCATCTGCCCGGCGATATCCCGCAACGAGACCTCGCCCAATTCGGGATCGGCGATGATCACCACCTCATCGAACAGATTGCTCGGACGCGCCAACGGCTGGAAGCCATGTTCGGTACACAGCACATGGCTGTCCTGCGGATTTGCGTAGACCAAGTCCGCGCGGAGCATCAAATCACGAAAATCAGCGAAGCCATCGACCGGTTCGAAGCCGACCCTGACACCCTGCAAGCGTTGGTTCAGATATTGGGTGAACAGAAACCAGCGCTCCGGATTACTGGCCGTGTCGTGCGGACATACCGCCAGTGTCAATCTCTCCATCGTCGTCCTTACATCCTGGGCAGCCGACAATCCGGCCAGATCAGATGGCCTGATAAAGACGACGATTCTAGCCGGCAAGAATTGGCTTCATTGTAAATAAATGTAAATTTACATCCGGAAGACGACGCCATGCGGTGGCGCCATCCGGGGACGCGGAACCTAGCAGAATCTTGGAAGGGTCCTTCCATGGACTTTTTCAACGATGGAACCGGAAAATGCGATTTCCCGGTTCCTTTATTTTCAATGACTTGCCGTCATCGAAAATGGCGGTTCATCCCGGTACCACACAGTCCGTTGAAAAATGCTATTTTTCAACGGACTGTGTGCCCGGATTTCTCTCCGGGTCGCGTAGCGAGGCCGCTCAAGGTGGTGTGATGGCTGGCGTTCGCGACCGAGGGCCGCGCAGGCCTAGTGAACCGGTTAGCTCAATCGGTGGCCGCGTGGGCAAAGGCACCCAGCGCCTTGGCAATCTTCGCCAGTATCGGTTTGCAATCGTCGATGTGATGACGATGGGCGAGAAAGGCCGGATCGTTATAGCTGTACCAAGTCTGGCCAGCGGCGTCCTGCCAGATCAATGCTTTCTGCGGCAAGTCGATGGCGACACTGGGCGCGCAATGCATCAGTGGCGTGCCGATCTTCGGGTTGCCGAAGATCACCAGTTGCGTCGGTGGCAATGACTTGCCTACCCGCTTCGCGCCGGCGGCGTGGTCGACGCGGGTGAACAGCGTCATGCCTTTTTTTTCCAACGCCGCCTGTAGGCGATTCACCGTGGTGTTCACGTCGTAGTGGCTCTTCAGCGTAATCACGCCTTCCGCGCCGGCTCCACCCGCCTGGGCCAGGCCCGCGACAAAAGTCAGGGTCAATGCGGTGATCGATCTCTTGTAACCGTGCATTTTGCTCTCCTCGGTAAGCGACTCTAGCAGGATGTTGAAAAAGGCCCTTCCATGGACTTTTTCAACGACGGAACCGGGAAATGCAATTTCCCGGTTCCTTCATTTTCAATGACTTGCAGTCATTTAAAATGGCGCTACCTCCCTGTACCGCACACAGGCCATTGAAGAATGCCATTTTTCCATGGCCTGTCGGGAGCCAAATCTAGCAGAAAACCACGCCGGACAGATATAAAAAATCGTGCCGAAGCTATACTTTTCCGCATTATTGATATATTATATATCATATAAAGCATTTATTGGATCAAGAATGATTACCAGCGCACAGATCAAGGCGGCCCGCGCCCTGCTCGACATGGACCGCAAGACACTCGCCGAACTGGCCGGCGTCTCGCTGCCGACGATTCAACGCATGGAAAGCGCCGATGGCGTGGTCGGCGGCAGCGTCGACACCCTGATGAAGGTCGTCGTCACACTAAAATCGGCGGGTATCGAGCTGATCGCCGAGGGTGCGCCGAGTCAAGGCCTGGGACGCGGTGTGCGCCTGTGCGAGGCAACGGAGACGCATTCATGAGCCTGTCGCCATTGCCGCTCGCCGGCTGTGCTGTCGCTGCGGCATTGTTGTCCGCGTTCGCCTCATTGGCCACCGGACGCTGGCCGGCGCTGATGCGTTATCTGTGCCTGCCGCTGCTCGGTCTATCCGGCATCGCCGCGACAGCCGCCGGCCTCGGTGCGCTGATCAGCGGCCACGCCCAACTGGGCAGCCTGCCGGTCGGCCTACCATGGCAAGCTTGGCAGGTGGCGCTGGATCGGCTTTCCGGGGTGTTTCTGCTGCTCATCGGCATTGTCGTGGTGGCCGTGTCGGTGTATGCGCCAGCTTACGTGCGTGAATACGAACATGGCGAGGATTCGCTGCCGATGTTGGGTCTCTTCACCGGCTTTTTCATCGCCGCGATGCTGCTGGTGGTGCTGTCCGCCGATGCCTTCATGTTCATGGTCTGCTGGGAACTGATGTCGCTGTCGTCATATTTCCTCGTCGCCTTCCAGCATGGCAATGCCGCAAACCGTCGCGCCAGCTTCCTGTATCTGCTGATGGCGCATATCGGCGGGCTGGCCATCCTGCTCGGCTATGCGCTGCTGGCGAGCCACGGCGGTCTGAGCTTCGAGTCCATGCGTGGCGCATCGCTGGACGGCGGCATGGCAACCGCTGCCTTTGCGCTCGCCTTTCTCGGTTTCGGCATGAAAGCTGGCTTGGTGCCGGTACATGCCTGGCTGCCAGAGGCACACCCGGTGGCGCCGTCGCATGTCTCGGCGCTGATGTCCGGCGTGATGCTTAAGGTCGCGGTGTACGGTTTTGTCCGCTTCTGCTTCGATCTGCTCGGTGACGTGCAAACCCGTTGGGGCGTCGTGGTGTTGCTGGTCGGCGCGCTCTCGGCACTGATGGGCGTGCTCCATGCGCTGATGCAGCAGGATCTGAAGCGCATGCTCGCCTACTCATCGGTGGAGAATATCGGCATCATCTTCATCGGCTTGGGACTCGCCATGCTGTTCGCTGGTAGCGGCGCGCCGACACTGGCCGCGCTGGCACTGGTCGCCGCGCTCTATCATTCGTTGAACCACGCGATGTTCAAGGGGCTGTTGTTTCTCGGCGCCGGCTCGGTGATCCATGCCACGCGCCAACACAGTATGGAACACATGGGCGGCCTGCTGCGACGCATGCCCTGGACCGGGCTGTTCGTGTTGATCGGTTGCCTCGGCCTGGCATCATTGCCACCGCTGAACGGTTTTGTATCCGAATGGCTGACCTTTCAAGCCGCGCTGCAATCCTGGTCCCTGCACAATGGCCTGTTGCGCAGCCTGATCCCGATCACCGCGGCGATGCTGGCATTGACCGGGGCGCTTGCCGCGGCCGCCTTCGTCCGCGCCTATGGCATCGGCTTTCTCGGCTTGGCGCGCAGCCGGTCCGCGCGCAAGGCGCGCGAGACATCCCTCGGGATGCGCGCCGGGCTCGGCCTACTGGCATCGATGTGCGTGCTGCTCGGAGTGATGCCGACAACGGTCATCCAATTGCTCGACGGCATCCCCCGCCAGCTGTTCGGCAGCGGCCTGACACACGCCGGCGAACGCGGCTGGCTGTGGCTGACGCCGATTTCGCCTGCGGTCGCCAGTTACGCGCCCCTGTTGGTCGCGATCGGCCTGGGGCTGGCGTGGTGGCTGACCACATTGCTGCTGCGTCGCAGCGACATACGCGAGGTGGCGCGCGGCGATGCCTGGGACTGTGGATTCGGTACCCGTGACGCGCGCACCCAGTACACCGCAACGGCTTTCGCTCAACCCTTCTCACGTGTGTTCGGCATGCTGTTCCACATCGATGCCGGCTTGCGGCGGGAGGAAGATAGCACTGCGCCACGCTATCTGATTCAGGTAGGCGACCGCCTGTGGGGCTGGCTGTATGAACCGATCCAACGCTTGGTATTGAATGGGGGGCGTTTGGCATCGCACTTGCAATCCGGTCATCTGCGCCATTACCTCGGCTGGACACTGGCCACTCTGTTACTGCTGCTGTGGATGATCTCATGAGCGATAACACACACGCCATCGGCTGGCTGCTGGCGCTTCTCCAACTGCCACTGCTGTTACTCGCCGCGCCCTTGCTGGTCGGCTGGATCAAATGGTTGAAATCGCGCCTGCAAAACCGCCGCGGACCGGATCCACTACAACCCTGGCGCGACCTGCGCAAGTTGTTCGCCAAGCAACCGATGGTTGCAACCACCGCCTCGCCAGTATTTCGCGCCGCGCCCTATATCGTCTTCGTCGCGACCCTGGCGGCGTTCGCGGTGGTCCCGCTACTGGCGGTCGGCCTGCCGAGCGCGGCGATCGCCGATGTCATCGTATTGGTCGGGCTGCTGGGCCTGGCGCGTTTCTTTCTCGCCCTTGCGGGCATGGATATCGGCACCGCCTTCGGTGGCATGGGCGGGTCGCGCGAGATGCTCGTCTCGGCGCTCGCCGAACCGGCGATGCTGATGGCGGTTTTCACGCTGGCAATGAGCGCGCACAGCACCAACCTGTCCAGCGTGATCGCCTTCAATCTGGATACCGGCCTGGCGTTGCGGCCATCCTATCTGTTCGCCATGCTCGGCTTGGTGCTGGTGGCCATCGCCGAGACCGGCCGAATCCCGGTGGACAACCCGGCCACACATCTGGAACTGACGATGATCCATGAAGCCATGATCCTGGAGTACGCCGGCCGCCACTTGGCGTTGATGGAGTGGGCCGCGCAACTCAAGTTGATGCTGTACGGTGTGCTGATCGTTAACCTGTTCCTGCCCTGGGGGCTGGCGGAAAACCCGACTCCAGCGGCGCTGCTCGGCTCGCTGGCGCTGCTGACGCTGAAACTGATGGCGCTGGGCGCCGGCGTCGCGGTGGCGGAAACCACGCTGGCGAAGATGCGTCTGTTCCGCGCGCCCCAGTTTCTGAACCTGGCCTTCCTGCTGACCCTGCTCGGGCTGTTGTCGAACGTGATACTGGAGACCAGCCTGTGAATCTGACCCAACTGCCATTGCAGGAGCAAGCGATCCTGGTACTCGCAGCGCTGACCCTGCTCGCCTCTTTCTCGATGCTCGCGCAGTCGCGCC
>JALSSX010000020.1 GCA_026984055.1 Sedimenticola sp.
CCGTAGTCGTTGATGACTCTCGGCAGTGCGACTGACGATGGAGTAGGTCGTGAACGCGGCGAGTATCAACGCCATGGCGGTGATTAATAGGAACAGGTAGTAGCTGTGTTGGTAATCCCGCTGGTTGTGTTCGGCCAGCTTTGCGGCGCGCGCCCGTTCATTGTCGAGCATGCTCTGGAGCGCATTCAGCAATGACTCACGGGAGGCGATGGCCCGTTGCAGGGTTTCGCCGAGTTTGTCGGTGTCGGTCGCGGTGAGCAGCGTCTCTAGCGTCTCGACGCTGTTCGGGCGGATATCACGTAATGCGTCATTGAAGCGCGCCAGTATTGCTTGCTCCTCGACGCTGGTGGCGAGGCGCTCGAAGCGCTCCCGGTTGAGGATGAACAACTGCCCCTGGCGCAGGAAATGCATCTTTTCCTCGTCACGCGCAAACGGATCCTTCTGCACCGAGATCAGCCGCAGGCTGGCGATACGCAGGCTGACGGCGCCGCGCATGCCATTGATCGCCGCGCTGCGTTGCTGCGCGTGAGTCGCCAGCTCGGATGCGCGCTCGTTGATGCGTTGCATCTCGTACAACGCGATACCAGCGATGCTGACCATCAGCAGCGCGATCACCGAAAAACCGGCGATGGCAACGGATTTGATGTGGTTACGTGAGGTTTCCATGTCGCGTTGTAGAACGGCCATGGCTGGGATTACTTGAATGTCAATTGTTACGTCACGTAACCAAATCGTGGCCTTTTGTGATGATGTCCCCAGATCCCTATCCCCTCGATTCCTGTCTGATACGCGACCGCCGGCGCATTCGCCGCTTGCGGCGGGCGCTCGGTCGCATGACGCCGGACAGCCCGGAGTATCTGGCGCAACAACGCCGCTTGAGTGAACTCCACGAGCGATCCGTTGGCACTGTGGTGCTGCGTCGACGAAACGCGCCGATGCCGAATCTCGACAAGCCTCTGCCGGTGGTGGCGCATCTGGACACCATCCGCGCAGCCTTGGATGCACATCAGGTTATTGTGCTGTGTGGCGAGACGGGCTCGGGGAAATCGACGCAGCTTCCGCAGATCTGCCTCGACAGGGGGCGCGGCGTGTTTGGCCGTATTGCACATACCCAGCCGAGGCGCATCGCGGCGCGTAGCCTGGCGGCACGCATCTCGGATGAACTCGGCGTGGAGACCGGCACGGCAGTCGGTTACAAGGTGCGCTTTTCCGATCGGGTCAGTGATCAGACCCAGATCAAACTGCTCACCGACGGCATGTTGCTCGCCGAGATTCAGGGCGATCGCTGGCTGAACGAATACGACACCATCATCATCGACGAAGCGCACGAGCGCACGTTGAACATCGACTTCCTACTCGGCTATCTGAAGCAATTACTGCCGAAGCGTCCCGATCTGAAACTGATCATCACCTCGGCGACTATTGATCCGCAGCGCTTCGCGAAACACTTCGATGACGCGCCAGTGATCGAGGTCTCCGGGCGCGGCTACCCGGTGGAGATTCGTTACCGGCCATTGAATGAAGACAGCGACGCGGCTGATCCGATGTTGCAAGGCATGCTCGACGCGGTAGACGAGGTCGGGCATCTCGATCGTGGTGATATCCTGATATTCTTCAGTGGCGAACGCGAGATTCGCGAGGCCGCCGAGGCGTTGCACAAACACAAGCTGGAATCGGCCGATATCCTGCCGTTATATGCGCGCCTTGGCGCGGCAGAGCAACAACGGGTGTTCAAATCCTCTGGCAAGCGCAAGATCGTGCTCGCGACCAATGTCGCCGAGACCTCGCTGACGGTGCCCGGCATCCGCTATGTGATCGATACCGGCCTGGCGCGCATCTCGCGCTACAGTCCGCGTGGCAAGATCCAGCGCTTGCCGATAGAACCCATCTCCCAAGCCAGCGCCAACCAGCGCGCGGGACGTTGCGGTCGTGTTGCCGCCGGGGTTTGTATCCGTTTGTATTCGGAGGAACACTTTCTCTCGCGTCGCGAGTTTGTCGAGCCGGAGATCCAGCGCACCAATCTCGCCTCGGTGATCTTGCGGATGCGTCTGCTCGGCTTCGGCGAGATCGAGGACTTCCCGTTTCTCGATCCGCCGGACAGGCGTCTGATCCGGGATGGCTACCGGGTCTTGGAGGAAGTTGGTGCGGTGACCCGTGACAGGCATGTGACGCGCGTCGGCAAGCAACTCGCGCGCCTTCCGGTCGACCCACGCATCGGCCGCATGCTGCTGGAATCCGCGCATCACGGCTGCCTGCGCGAGGTACTGGTGATCGCCGCGATGCTCAGCGTGCGGGATCCGCGTGAGCGCCCGGTGGACAAGCGTCAGCAGGCCGACGAGGCGCATGCCTTGTATCGCGACGAGGAGTCGGATTTTCTTGCCTATCTGGCCATGTGGCGAGAGATAGACAAGCAGCGTCGCGAGCTGTCGCATGCGAAATTCCGCAAGTGGTGCCGGCGTGGTTTCCTGTCTTGGAACCGTGTGCGTGAATGGCAGGACATCCATCGGCAACTGCGCGCACAGTTGCACGAGATGGGCTACAAGGACAACAATAGCGACAGCCGCTACGAGGAGATCCATCGATCGATACTCAGCGGTCTGCTCAGCCATATCGGTCTGAAGAGTAAGGACCGTGATTACCTCGGCGCGCGCAACAGCCGCTTCCATGTGTTTCCCGGTTCCGGCTTGTTCAAGAAACAGCCGAAATGGGTGATGGCCGCCGAGATCGTCGAAACCACCAAGCCATGGGCGCGGGCTGTCGCGCGTATCCAGCCAGATTGGATCGAGCAGGCCGCGGGCCATCTACTGACACGCAACTACTCCGAACCGCACTGGCAGGCTCGGCGTGGACAGGTCGGCGGCTACGAGAAGGTCAGCCTGTTTGGCCTGACCCTGGTCGCGCGGCGACGTATCAATTTCGGTCCGATCGACCCGGTGCTGGCGCGCGAGATCTTCATCCGTTTCGCGCTGGTGGAAGGAGACTTCAAGACCCGCGCACCGTTCTTCCGCCACAACCGGGAGTTGATCGAGGACATCCGCGCGATGGAGGCGAAGGCGCGGCGTCACGACCTGTTGGTCGACGAGGAGAGCCTTTATCAGTGGTACGCGCAGCGCATTCCCGAAGGCATATACACTGGCGCCGCGTTCGAGAAATGGCTTAGGCAAGCCAGCCGCGAGCGGCCCAGGTTGTTACATATGCGCCGTGAGGATCTGCTGCAACAGCATCCGGAACAACGCGTCGCCGAACTGCCGGACGTGCTGACCATCGAGCAGACGCCATTGCCGCTGAAATACCACTTCAGCCCGGGTGACGACCAGGACGGCGTGACCCTGGTGGTGCCGCTGGCGCTGATCAACCAGGTGCCCGACGCGCGTGGCGACTGGCTGGTGCCCGGCCTGCTGGCGGAACGTATCGAAGCCATGCTGCGTGGCCTCCCGAAATCATTGCGCAAACGCCTCGTGCCAGTGCCCGATACCGCGCGTCGCTGCGCCGACGCATTGAGTCCTTCGGAACAGCCGCTGCACCAAGCCGTGGCTGAATCGCTGAAGCAGCGCCTCGACGTGCATATCCCGGAGGATGCTTGGCGACCTGAGGATATCCCGGCGCATCTGCGCATGCGTTTCCAACTCGTCGACGAGCGGGGTGAGCCGCTCGCCGACGGCCGCGATCTGGTGGCGCTGAAGAAGCAATGGGCCGATCGTGCCAGCAGCGAGTTCGGCGAAAAGCGCCAGGCCCAGGCGGAAATCCATGTCCGCTGGGATTTCGGCGCGTTGCCGGAGAGTCGGATGATAGAGCAGGCCGGCATCGAGGTGCGTGGCTATCCGGCGCTGATCGATCGCGGCGAGGGCGTCAGTATCGGCGTGCTTGATTCCGCGGCTAACGCCGAGGCGGCGATGCGACGCGGCTTGCGACGCCTGTTCATGCTCGGACTTGGGCGCGACATGCGCTATCTGCGCAAGAACCTGAAGAGCATGCAACAGATGCGTCTGTGGTATGCCAAGGCGCCCGGTGCGCCGGCATCGCCAGTCGATCTGCAAGATGAACTGATCGCCCTGATCATCGATCGCGCCTTCACCGAGGGCAAGCCACCGATCCGGGATGGCGAAGCTTTCGACCGGGCCATGCGCGATGGCAAACCCGCGCTGATGGCCATTGCGAACGAAAGTGCCGAGCGGATCGGCGGCATACTCGAACAGGCACACCGGATACGCCGCGCGCTGGTAGGCAAGACCCAGTTGAACTGGCTGGAATCGCTCAAGGACATGCGCGCCCAGTTGGATGCACTGGTGTATCATGGCTTCATCGCGGAGACCCCGTGGGAACATATCGAGGAACTGCCGCGTTACCTCAAGGCCCTGAATATTCGGATCGACAAGCTCGGTCATGCGGCGGCGCGCGACCAGCAGCGCCTGCGCGAACTGGCCCCGTTCCAGCAGCGTTGGTCGGAACGTTACCAGCGCATGCGCGAGAGCGGTCAGCACGATCCACGCCTGGAAGAGATCCGCTGGCTGATCGAGGAATTACGGATCTCTCTATTCGCGCAAGAGGTCAAAACCCGCGTGCCGGTATCGCTTAAGCGGCTTTCGATCCGCTGGGAAGCGCTCGGGCTGTGAACGGCAAGGCGCCAACCACCCCGGAATCCACACTGAGAGTCGAGGACTGAGCATGCCCAATCGCAATGAATTTCACCCCGCCCGTCAATGGTTCGGAATCGTCACCGATACCAGCCATTGGATGGAGAAACTAATCTCTGGCGCCGGAGGATTCCTGGGTATCTTCGCCATTCTGGTGGTCGCGCGGGAAGCCGTCGATCCAGCCGATGTGCCGCTGATCGTGGCCTCAATGGGAGCGTCCGCCGTGTTGTTGTTTGCGGCGCCGCATGTGCCGTTCTCGCAGCCATGGAACGTACTCGGCGGGCATGGCTTTTCGGCGGGCCTGGGGGTTGCTGCAGCATTGTGGATTCCGAATTCGATAGTGGCTGCGTCGTTCGCGGTGGGTGGCGCGATCACGCTGATGTATTTCCTGCGCTGCCTGCATCCGCCGGGTGGCGCCAGTGCCTTGATGGCGGTGATCGGCGGCGCGAAGATCCACGCGCTGGGTTTCGGCTATGTACTGTTTCCAGTGATGGTCAATGCACTGGTGATCCTGGCCGTCGCGCTGGCCTTCAACTACCCGTTTGCGTGGCGTCGCTATCCGGGCGCCTGGGCGCCCAGCCCGGAACTCCCGCCGACGGCAGTGCCGACTGCGCTGGCCGAAAGCGATCTGGACTACGCGCTGGAACGCGCCGGCGGCTATCACGATATCAGCGAAGAGGATCTGGAACTGCTGTTCCGCCTGGCGCAGGAGCATGCCGCGACCCATCATCTGTCGACCGGGGTAATCCGCGAGGGGACATGTTACTCGAA
>JALSSX010000021.1 GCA_026984055.1 Sedimenticola sp.
TCGACTGGCAGCGCGAGCGCTTCCGCACCCACATCCGCGCCGCGCGCGAGGCCGGCAAACCGCTGATCATCCATACCCGCGAAGCGCGCGAGGACACCATCCGCATCCTGCGCGAAGAGAACGCCGCCGAGATCGGCGGCGTGATGCATTGCTTCACCGAGACCTGGGAAATGGCCGAACAGGCGATGGCGCTAGGCTTCTACGTCTCGTTTTCCGGCATCATCACCTTCAAGAACGCCGCCGAGCTGCGCGAAGTCGTGAAGCGCATGCCGCTGGAGCGCATGCTGATCGAAACCGACTCACCCTATCTGGCGCCAGTACCGCATCGCGGCAAGCCCAACCAGCCCGGCTGGGTCAGACACGTTGCCGAATGCGTCGCCGAATTACGTGAACTGCCCGTCGACGAGATCGCGCGCATCACCGGCGAGAACTACCGGCGCTTATTTTCCCCCGCGACGGTGTGATGCACGACACCCTGTTCGCCAAGCCCGGCGCGCCCGAGGCCTTCCGTTTCGACGAACGCGTCGCCGAGGTGTTTCCCGACATGCTGCGCCGCTCGGTACCGGGTTATGGCATGATGCTTGATGGTATTCGCCTGATCGCGCGACGCCATGTGCGAACCGGCTCGCGCGTCTACGACCTCGGCTGCTCGCTCGGCGCAGCCAGCCAGGCGGTGGCCGAGGGCGCGGCCAGTCCGGAATTCGAGCTAATTGGCGTGGACAATTCGGCGGCCATGATCCGGCGCTGCCAACAGCGACATGCCAAATTGCGCCCAGCGCCCGAATGGCAGTGCGCCGATATCCGTGAAACCGCCATCGAGAACGCCTCGCTGGTGATGCTGAATCTGACCCTGCAATTCATCCCACGGGAGCAGCGCGACCGGCTGATCGCGGCCATCGCCGCCGGGTTGCGACCCGATGGCGTGCTGCTGTTATCCGAGAAGATCCGCTTCGACGACCCCGATGCCGGCGAGGAGATGACCGAACTGCATCATGATTTCAAGCGCGCCCACGGCTACAGCGACATGGAGATCGCGGCAAAGCGCGAAGCACTGGAAAACATATTGATCCCGGAATCCATGCTGGCGCATCGCCAGCGACTCCGGAATGCCGGCTTTGGCCATGTGCAAAATTGGTTCCAGTGCTTCAACTTCGTCTCCTTCCTCGCATGGAAATCCTGAGACTCGCCAGCCTGACGCGCGCGCTGAGAGATACCCCATTACAGGCATGGGCCGAATCGCTGCCCGCGCGATTGCAAGACCCGTGGCGGCGCGCGCATGGCGATCGCGCCGCCTGGCGGCAATGCCTCGCGGACCTGCCGACATTACCGGCCGGCGAGGCCCGGCTCGATGCCGACCGGGTCGGCGTCACGGCGACCAAGGCGCCAGACGACGCCGTCCGTCGCCAACTGGAATCCAGCCTGAAGGTACTGCACCCATGGCGCAAGGGTCCCTTCGAGATCCATGGCATCTTCATCGATACCGAGTGGCGTTCCGACTGGAAATGGCAACGCCTCGCGCCACACATCCAGCCGCTTGACGGCCGCTTGGTGCTGGATGTCGGTTGCGGCAATGGCTACCACTGTTGGCGTATGGCCGGCGCCGGCGCGCGGCATGTCATCGGCATCGATCCGACGGAACTCTACCTCCACCAGTACGCCGCGATACGCCATTTCATCGGCCCGGCGCCGGTGCATCTGCTGCCACTGGGCATCGACGACATGCCGGGCGACCTCGGCGGTTTCGATACCGTATTCTCGATGGGTGTGTTGTACCATCGGCGTTCCCCAATCGAACACATCCAGCAACTCGCCAGCCTGCTGCGCCCTGGCGGCGAACTGCTGCTGGAGACCCTGGTAATCGAAGGCGATGAACACCAGGTACTGGTGCCAGAAGGCCGCTACGCGCGCATGCGCAACGTCTGGTTCCTGCCGAGCAGCGCCCTGCTGGAGTGCTGGTGTCGACGCATTGGCCTGCGCCACGCGCGCACCGTCAACGTCACACCCACCACCACCCAGGAACAACGTTCCACCGATTGGATGCATTTCGAATCCCTCGACAAGTGTCTCCATCCAAACGACCCCAGCCTGACCATCGAAGGCCATCCGGCGCCGCGCCGCGCCATCCTGATTGCTGAAAAGGCGTGATGCCGGTCGCGCGCCGGCCGACGTGACGGAACCTCGCGTCTCACGCCCGGTCTCAAGCGCGCAACAAGGTGACGGCCAGTGCGTTCAGGCTGTACCATAGCGGGCTCGATGCGACATCCCGGAACGAATGCCTTTGATGACCGATTTCAGCTTCCCCGTGCGGGTGTATTACGAAGACACCGATGCCGGCGGGGTGGTCTACCACGCCAACTATCTGCGCTTCATGGAACGCGCGCGCACCGAATGGCTGCGCGAGCTGGGTTTTACTCAACGCGAGCTGCGCGAGCAGCTGAAGCTGATGTTCGTGGTGCGCAGCGCGCATATCGACTACCGTCGGCCCGCGCTGTTCGACGACGAACTGCGCGTCGACAGCCGCATCCACGCGGTGGGCCGCGCCGCGCTGCATTTTACCCAGGATATCCGACGGCCAGCGGACGGCGGCCTGATATGCGAAGCCAAGATTGGCATCGTCTGCGTCGCCGCCGACAATTTTCGCCCGATCGCCATTCCAGACGCCATCCGCGACCGTATCCAGCCACCCGAGTAGCGCCATGACCGCCGATCTTTCCTTTGTCTCGCTGATTCTCGGCGCCAGCCTGCCGGTACAACTGGTGCTGCTGTTGCTACTGTTGGCCTCGCTGTTATCCTGGGCGGCCATCTTCGACCGCTGGCGGCTGCTCGGCAAGGCATCGCGAGAGGCGAACCGCTTCGAACGCCATTTCTGGGGGGGCGGTGATCTCGGCAAGCTGTATCGCGAGGTCGAGCGCCAACCCAGGGAACCGATCGGCATGGCCAGCGTGTTCACCGCCGGTTTCCGGGAGTTCGTGCGTCTGCGCGATACCGAGGGCATGGATCCGACGACCATGGTCGAGGGCGCGCGGCGCGCGATGCATGTCGCTCTGAGCCGCGAGATGGACCGTCTGGAACAATACCTGTCACTGCTGGCCACGGTCGGTTCGACCAGCCCCTACGTTGGCCTGTTCGGCACCGTGTGGGGCATCATGATCTCCTTCATGGCGCTCGGCAACGTCAAGCAGGCAACCCTGTCGATGGTCGCGCCAGGCATTGCCGAGGCGCTGATCGCCACCGCGATGGGCCTGTTCGCGGCGATTCCTGCGGTGGTCGCCTACAACCGTTTTGCCAACGATGTCGAACGCCTGCATGGCCGCTATGACGACTTCGCCGAGGAGTTCACCAATATCCTGCAACGTCGCGCCCATCGGAGCTGAACATGGCAAGACGGCGCAAGACCCACCGACCGATGGCAGCCATCAACGTGGTGCCATTCATCGATGTGATGCTGGTTCTGCTGATCATCTTCATGATCACCGCGCCGCTGATCAATCAAGGTGTCCAGGTAGAGCTACCATCGGCCGACGCCCAGCCGCTGGACCCAAACATGGCGGAACCTGTCGTCGTCAGCGTCGACGCCAGCGGACGGCTGTACATCAGTGTCGGCGAGCATCCACGTGAACCCGTGACCGACGAAGAGCTGACCCGGCGTATCGCCGTGATCATCGCCAGCCGGCCGAAGGCCGCCTTTCTGATCCGCGCGGATCGCCGCGTGCCTTACGAGCAAGTGGTGCGCGCCATGACCCTGATGCAGCAGGGTGGCGCACCGTCGGTCGGCCTATCGACCGCCCCGCTGGAATAGCGCGCATGTGGCAGTTGTTACGCAATAATCCCTTGGCGTTGGCATTGGCCGTGCTGTTCCATATCGGCCTGATCGCGTTCCTGATCGTCGGCGTCGACTGGCGACAGAAGCCCGCAGGACGACAGGGCGACGGTGTGGTGATCCAGGCGCGTGTCGTCGACAGCCAACGGGAGAAGCAGGCCGAAAAAGCAGAACACGTCGAGATCGAAAAGCAGCGGCGCGCCGAGGAACAACGCCGCAAGCGGGAACACGAGGCCCGCGAGCAGGCCCGTCGCCGCGCCGAGGCCGAGAAAAAACGGCGGGCGATCGCCGAGCGGCAACGCCAGAAGCAGGCCATGGCGGAGAAGCGGCGCATGGCGGAAGCCGAGCACAAGCTGGAGGCAGCCAGGAAACATAAGTTCGAAGCCGAGCGCAAGCGCAAATTAGAAGCGAAAAAAAAACGCCAAGCCGAGGCCAAGCGCAAGTTGGAAGCGGAAAAGCAGCGTCGGGCGGAGGCCGAACGCAAGCGCAAGGCCGAGAAGAAACGCAAGGCGGAAGCCGAGAGAAAGCGCAAGCTGAAGGCGGAACGCAAGGCAGAGGCGGCGCGCCGCGCGGCCGAGGAAAGGGCGATGCAACAGGCGCTGGAGGCCGAGATTGCCGGCGAGCTCAGCGCGCGCGAACTGAACCGTTACATCGGCCTGATCCAGAAACGCATCACGCGTTCCTGGATTCGCCCGCCTGGCAGCACGCGCGGTCTACAATGTCGCGTCACCGTCCGCCTAGTCGGCAATGGTACCATTGTGCCGGGTAGCGTCCGGGTGACGCGCGGCAGTGGCAATAGCGCCTTCGACCGCTCCGTGGTACAGGCGGTGTATAAGGCCGATCCGCTGCCCGTGCCCGATGACGCGCGGCTGCGCGCCCGCTTCAATGAACTGGAACTGATCTTCGATCCGGACAAATCACCATGAAACGAGCCATTCTCACCCTGCTGTTGACCACCGTGCTGGCATTCGGCTGTAGCCAATACGCCTGGAGCGCGTTGAGTATCGAGATCACCGAGGGAGCCGAGGGCGCCTTGCCGATCGCCGTCGTGCCCTTCGCCCATGGGGAAAACACGCGCCTGCTCCAGGATGTCGCCGGGGTGATTCGGAACGACCTGGCGCGCTCTGGTCGCTTCGAGACTCTGGCGCCGGAGCGGATGCTGACCCAGCCGGGTCGGGCCGAACAAGTCGATTACCACAACTGGCGGGTATTGCAGCAGGATTACCTCGTCGTCGGCGCTATCCGCGAACTCTCCCCCGGTCGTTACCAGATCCAATTCCAGCTGTTGGATGTTTACAAGGGCGGCATGATCACCGGTTACACCTTGGAGACCAGCCGCGCGCATCTGCGCATCAGCGCCCACCGCATCGCGGACATCGTCTATGAGAAGCTGATCGGCGAGCCCGGCGCCTTCGCCACGCGCATCGCCTATATCACCTCCAAGCACCTCGGCAAGGGACACTCGCGTAGCGCGCTTTATATCGCCGACTCCGACGGCTACGGCGCGCAACGCATCGTCGACTCCGACGAACCGCTCATGTCGCCGGCGTGGTCTCCAGACGGAAGCCGGCTCGCCTA
>JALSSX010000022.1 GCA_026984055.1 Sedimenticola sp.
GTAACGGTAACCCTGTTCAATCAGGTGCTGGATATTGTCTTCGCGGGGAAAGCCACTGCCATTGAGCACCAGTCCAAGGGTGACCAGTTGGCAATCCGAGCGCTTTTCCTTGGAACGCCCGTGTTGGGCGCTGGGTTGCTGCCCGCCTCGCCTTATAAAGTGCGAGCGCTTCAATGCCCACCCGGCGCGGGCGCACCAGACCAAGCGATGGGTTTTATAGGGCTCGCCAGCGGCTTTGGGCTTGATGGTGGTGCAGCGGATAAACAGGCAAAGAGCGCGAACGAAAACTTTGGGGAAATCAATAGCAAAGTGATTGTTATGGCACTGCATTTCGAAGGTAAAAAACCATGTTATTGTTTTTTTTTATTGATAATATATTTTTTCTGCCCAGAAAGAATCAATGGGTTAGGGCCTGTTGACACGAAACCAATGGGTTCTGTTGCCCCTGAAAAAGCGCCAATCAAGGCGCAAGGCGTGACGTTTGGTCATTCCAAATAAACAACGAGCAACGCCGAGTGGCACTTTTTCAGGGCAATCTGAAGGGCCGGGACGCTTTTTCCGCCCAATGGCGTTATCATTCGCTCATGTTGCTTCACGACACATCGCTCATTCTGCCTTACTGGACATAAAGCGTCTCAGCAGAGAGCATTGGTTTTGTGTTGACGGATCCTGGCAGGATGTTGAAAAAGTCCTTCCATGGACTTTTTGAAGGAACCGGAAAATACGATTTCCCGGTTCCTTCATTTTCAATGACTTGCAGTCATCGAAAATGGCAGTACCTCCCTGTACCGCACACAGGCCAGCCGAATGTCGGGTTTTGCGTGCGCGCCCTTTCGCTCCTGGCAAGGCGCGAAGCGACCGTGAAGTTACGCCTTAACGACGAGTAACGCCGCCCGGGACTTCAGTGCGCGTGCGCTGACTCCGACGTTTTGCTGGCCATGGCTTACGTGGTTTTCCGTCCGTCAGATTGCTGATGAACGCTGTTTCCCGATTCCATGACCGAGCAGGCCATGGATGTCTGTTTCAATATTTTGCCAAGAGGTTTCGCGCAATGGCACCCAGTCCCGAAAATCTCATCTGGATCGATCTGGAAATGACCGGTTTGGATACCTTTAGCGATCGCATCATTGAGATTGCCACCATTGTCACCGATGGTGCTCTGAACATCCTCGCCGAAGGGCCGATGATCGCGATCCACCAACCCGACACGGTAATGGCTGCGATGGATGAATGGAACACCCGGCAGCATGGAGGCTCGGGCTTGACCGAACGCGTGCGTCAGAGTGACTACGACGCCCGCCGCGCCGAACAGGAGACGCTGGCCTTCCTGCGTGACTGGGTCATGCCGGGCAGGTCACCGATGTGCGGTAACAGCATCTGCCAGGACCGGCGCTTCATGGCGCGCGAGATGCCCGGGCTGGAGGCCTTCTTCCATTATCGCAATCTGGATGTCAGCACACTGAAGGAACTCGCGCGCCGCTGGGCGCCGGATGTGGCCGATGGTTTCGTCAAGCAGTCCAGCCATCTGGCGATGGATGATGTGCGGGATTCCATCGACGAGCTGCGCTACTATCGTGAGCATTTCATCTCCCGACATCCCGGTCAGCGCGGCGAATAATTGTCTGGAAACAGAATGGTCAGCCGGCGTTGGTTACGGTCGTCCCGTTGCGGGAAATCGAGCATATAATGCAGTCCGCGGCTTTCCTTGCGGCGTTGCGCGCTGGTGATGATCATATCTGCGACCTCGACGAGGTTGCGTAGTTCCAGCAGGTCGTTGTTGACGCGGAAGTTACCGTAGTATTCGCGGATCTCGTGGCGCAGCAGGTTGCAGCGACGCTTCGCCCGAGCCAGGCGCTTGGTGCTGCGCACGATGCCGACATAGTCCCACATGAAGCGCCGCAGCTCGTCCCAGTTGTGCGAGACAACGACGCGTTCGTCCGGATTTCCGACGCGACTTTCGTCCCACGGCGCCACATCGGCGGGTGGCGGCGTGGCATCTAGCCTGGCGAGGATGTCGGCGGTTGCCCGTTCGCCGAAAACCAAGCACTCCAACAATGAGTTGCTCGCCATGCGGTTGGCGCCATGCAGGCCGGTGTAGGCGGTTTCGCCGATCGCGTAAAGGTTGGCGATGTCGGTGCGGGCGTTGTGGCCGGTGACCACGCCGCCGCAGGTGTAGTGTGCTGCTGGCACGATCGGGATCGGTTCGCGGGTGATGTTGATGCCGAACTCCAGACAACGTTGATGGATCGTTGGAAAGTGTTCCTTGATGAAATCCGCTGGTTTGTGGCTGATGTCCAGATACAGGCAGTCGGCGCCGAGGCGCTTCATTTCGTGGTCGATGGCGCGCGCGACGATGTCGCGTGGGGCGAGGTCGGCGCGCGGGTCGAAACGCGGCATGAAAGGTTCGCCATCCGGTAGTAACAGTCGCGCGCCCTCGCCACGCAATGCCTCCGAGATGAGGAAGGATTTCGCCTTGCTGTGGTACAGGCAGGTCGGGTGAAACTGCATGAACTCCATGTTCGCCACGCGGCAGCCCGCGCGCCACGCCATCGCGACGCCGTCGCCGGTGGAGATGTCCGGGTTGCTGGTGTACAGATAGACCTTGCTCGATCCACCGGTGGCTAGCGCGGTGAAGCGCGCGCGAAAGGTGCGCACGCGATCGCTATTGATGTCCAACAGGTAGGCGCCAAGGCAGGTCTTGCCGCCATCGGGGTTGCCGCGGTTGATCAGATCGATGGCGATATGATGTTGAAAGATGTCGATATTGTCCCGCGCGCGCGCCTGATCCACCAGGGTCACTTCCAGCGCGCGACCGGTGGCGTCGGCGGCATGCACCACGCGGCGATGACTGTGGCCGCCTTCGCGAGTCAGGTGCAGGTTGGCTTCCTCGCGGGTGAACTCGACGCCGGTCTGTTGCAGCCAGCGGATGCTGGAGGGACCGTGCTCGACCACCATGCGGACGGTTTCCTCATCGCACAGGCCGGCGCCGGCATTCAGCGTGTCGGCGATATGCGATGAGGTGGAATCCTCCGCGTCGACCACTGCCGAGATGCCGCCCTGGGCATACAGGGTGTTGCTTTCCTCGATACTGCGTTTTGCGATCAGCGCGATCCGTAGTGTGCGCGGCAGACGCAGCGCCAGCGACAGACCGGCGGCGCCGCTGCCGATGATCAATACATCATGAATTTTCTCGTGCATCGGGAACTCTTCACCTGTTGCGGTGGCGGAGGCTATATAATGTACCCCATGAGAAGAAATGACGCATTTCCCCGCATGGATTCCTCCTGTTTCGCCGAACTTTCCCGGCTCGCTCCGGTCAATAGGCTATGGTCGCGCGGCATGGTCGGGAGCGGTATTTGCCGCGCCGGATATGGTTGCCTCTCGTGACGGATAGCAAGAGCGCCGACCAGGCTTTGGTGGAGCGTGTGCAGCAAGGCGACAAGGCGGCTTTCGACCTGCTGGTGCGCAAGTATCAACAGAAGGTATTGAACGTGATCATGCGCTACGTGCGCGATCCGGACGAGGCCCAGGATGTCGCCCAGGAAGCCTTCATCAAAGCCTACCGGGCATTGCCGAGGTTTCGCGGCGACAGCGCCTTTTATACTTGGCTGTACCGTATTGCTATCAACACGGCGAAGAACATGCTGGTGTCGCGAGGGCGGCGTCCGCCCGGTTCGGATGTCGAGGTTGAGGTTGCCGAGCAATTGGATTCTGGCACCCGCTTGAAGGATCGCTCGACGCCGGAGAGCTATATTCACGAGGAAGAGGTGATGCGCGCGGTCAAGGAGGCCATGGATGCACTGCCCGAGGATCTGCGTACCGCGATCATGCTGCGTGAACTGGAAGGCATGCGTTACGAGGAGATCGCCGAGGCGATGTCCTGTCCGATCGGCACGGTGCGTTCGCGCATCTTCCGCGCCCGCGAGGCGATAGACAAGAAGCTGAAACCGATATTGAACCCGTAAATCCCTATAAACCTGGTCGAAACCCATGGATCAATCAAAACAAGCAGAGCAGTTGTCCGCGTTGATGGACGATGAGCTTTCGGAATTCGAATTGCGTCGGCTGTTGCGTCATCTGGATTCGGTCGATGGCGACGAACAGGCGAATGCCGACGGCGCCGATACTTGGCATCGCTATCACCTTATTGGCGCGGTGATTCGTGGTGAAGCCCTCAGCGCGCGGGGTATCGACATCGCCGCGCGTGTCAGCCAGCGGCTCGCCGACGAAGCGCCGCTGGCCGCTGGCGTGAAGCGTCGTCACCCGGCGTGGCTGAAACCACTGGCCGGCGCGGCGATCGCCGCCAGTGTCGCGACGCTCACCGTGCTGAACTTGTCACCTACTCAATCGGATGAGGGTGATGCGGGTATCGGTCCGCGGGTGGTCGAACGACCAGCCGCGTCGGTGGCCGGGCCGCCCGCGCCGGCGGCATTGCTGGATAACGCGGGTATCCTGCCGGTGTCCTCGGATGGCTGGCGGGTGCAGACGGTCGGCACCCATTGGCAGCGGCAGGCGGATCCGCACGCCGATGGCAGTGTCAGTATCGATGAGAAACGGCTGAATCGCTATCTGCTGGAGCATTCCGAGTTTGAGCGCCAACATGGTGTCGGTGGCTTCATGCCCTACGCCAGCTTTGTTGGTTATGACCCCAGGTAGGCCGGCGCGCATCGTTGCCATCGTGCTGCTCGGCGTGTTGCCTGGCTTGTCCTTCGCGGCCACGCGCGAGGGGCGGGAAGCCTCGGCGGCGGAATGGCTTCGAGACATGGTCAAGGCGATAAAGACCGAGAACTACATCGGACGTTTCGTCTATCAGCACGATGGCCAGCTCGAAACCCTCGAAGTGCGGCATTTCGCCACGCCCGACGGCGAGAAATCGCATCTGATTGCGCTGAATGGCGCCGCCGTCGAGGTCCTGCATGATGGTCAACGGGTGATCTGCGTGTTGCCAGATGGCGTCTCGGTCAATCAGTATGCCGTCCCCAAGGGGTTGTCGCCGCTGGTGCCGGATGATCCGGATCGATTGACGCGGGCCTATATGCTGCGCCTGTTGGGCACAGCGCGGGTCGCCAATCGTCCGACCGTGGTGCTCGGCGTGTTGCCGAAAGACGGCTTCCGCTACGGCCTGCGCTTGTTTCTCGATCGAAAGACTGCCTTGCCGTTGCAGGCTGATAAGCTGGATATCGAGGGCAGGGTGCTGTCGCGTATCTTGTTCGTCAGCCTGATGGCGGGCGCTGAGGTGGCCGGTTTCGATGACGAGCTGGTGTT
>JALSSX010000023.1 GCA_026984055.1 Sedimenticola sp.
TACCGCGCGCTGGTGCTCGGCACGCGCGATTATGTGCGCAAGAATGGCTTCAAGGGCGCGGTGCTCGGGCTTTCCGGTGGCATCGATTCGGCGTTGGTCGCGGCATTGGCGGTGGACGCGCTGGGCGCGGAGAATGTCGAGGTGGTGTTGATGCCGTCGCGCTATACCGCCGATATGAGCAACGAGGACGCGCTGCTGGAGGCGAAACGCCTGGGCATCGATCACCGGATCATCCCGATCGAACCCGCCTTCGATGTCTTTTTGGAGTTGCTGGTGGAGGCCTTTGCCGGCCATGGGATGGATACCGCCGAGGAGAATATTCAGGCGCGTTGCCGGGGAGTCATCCTGATGGCGATCAGCAATAAGACCGGTAGGATGTTGCTGACCACTGGCAACAAGAGCGAGATGTCGGTCGGCTATGCGACCCTGTATGGCGATATGGCTGGCGGTTTCGCGCCGATCAAGGATGTGCCGAAGATGCTGGTCTACGCGCTGGCGCGTTGGCGCAACCAGCGCGATGGCGATGCCGAGGCGGTCATTCCGGAACGGGTGATCGAGCGCCCGCCGTCGGCCGAGTTGCGTGCCGATCAGCGGGATAGCGATAGCCTGCCGCCCTATGAGATCCTGGACGCGATCCTGATGCACTACATCGAAGACCAGTGGTCGGCGTCACGTATCGTCAACGCGGGTTTCGACGAGACGCTGGTCAGGCGTATCATCCGTCTGGTCGACATCAATGAATACAAACGTCGTCAGGCGCCGCCCGGGGTGAAGATAACCAAGCGGGCTTTCGGTCGCGATCGGCGATTTCCGATAACCAACGGATTTCGCTGAACTCGATTGGATGTTGGAAAGGGCATTCACGGACTTTCCAACGACGAAATCAAAAAGCCGCGCCTTGCAGCGGCCTGTGAATGAACCACCTGAATCTCGGGGAGACAAACAGAATGAAAAAAGTAGAAGCCATCATCAAACCCTTCAAGCTCGATGACGTGCGCGAGGCGCTTGCCGCGGCCGGCATCACCGGCATGACGGTCGTCGAGGTCAAGGGCTTCGGGCGTCAGAAAGGTCATACCGAACTGTATCGCGGCGCAGAGTATGTTGTCGATTTCCTACCGAAGGTGCGCCTGGAGATCGTCGTTGCCGAGGAGCAGTTGAATAGTTGCCTGGACGCGATCACGCGTTCCGCGCATACCGGGAAGATCGGCGACGGCAAGATATTCGTCACCAACGTGGAGCAGGTCGTGCGTATCCGCACAGGAGAGACCGGGCGGGAAGCGATATAAGGGGTATGGGTCCGTGGCAAGACCACCACGCGCGTTTCAGCTTGCCGTCATGATGGTGGGATGTTTCCTGTTTCCTCATCATGGGATCTCGAAAAATGCCTTCCATGGCATTTTTCTCGTCGCAAAGAGAAAATGCGATTGCCTCTTTGCTGACATTTTCCCACTTGTCGTGATCGAAAAGGGTGGGAAATTCCCGTCCCACTCGGGTATCTCGATTTTTCGGGATGTCCTCATGAGAGTCAGCGATCTAGACCGAGGAAGTTCCAGATCCGCTGACCCCAGGATTTGCCGCCGCTGGCATTGGCATCGTTGATCAGCGCGCCACTCTTGGCGTTCAGCGCCAACACCCGGCGGGCGTCGTCCGCCAGGTCGGTCAGGCCCAGGCGGTCGTAGGCGGTGGCCATGATGGTCAACGCGTCGCGCACCGCCGGGGTCTTCTGGTAGTGCTTGACGACATAGTCGCCGCGTTCGGCGGCCGCGACATAGGCGCCGCGCCTCATATAATAGTTGGCCACGTGGATTTCGTGGCGCGCCAGGTTGTTGCGTAGATAGAGCAGACGCTTGGTCGCGTCCTCGGCATATTCGCTGTCGGGATACTTCCTGACCAGCTCCGAGAAATCCTTGAATGAAGCCAGTGATGCCCGCGGGTCGCGTTGCGATGTGTCGGTGGGCATGAAGCGTTCCAGGAAACCCAGTGTGCGGTTGAAGTTGGCGATGCCCTTCAGATAGTAGGCGTAGGCGGCATGCGGGTTGTCCGGGTTCAACTGGATGAAGCGGTCCGCCGCTGCGATTGCCGAGTCGGGGTCGCCGGATTTGTAGTAGGCGTAGGCGACATCGAGTTGCGCCTGACGCGCCTGGGGACCAAAGGGGTAGCGTGCTTCCAGTAATTCATAATACTTGATGGCGCTGGTGTAGTCGCCATCGGCCATCGCCTTGGATGCCTTGCTGTAGAACTTGTCGGCGCTCCAGCCCTTGGTCTTGTCTTTTTCGTCGCCAAACAGGGAGCAGCCGCCGAGCAGGGCGATGGCGAGTAGAAGTATGAATGCGCGATATGCCGGTTTTTTTCGGTTCATGGCGGAATTATACCGCAACCAAAGGGTTGAGTTTGATGACAGCGGAATTGCGGGTGGATATCGAGGCATCGGTGCTCGATGCACTGGATGGCTTGCGCCTGGACCAGGCGGCGGCGCGGCTGTTTCCCGAGTATTCGCGTAGCCGGCTGCAAGCCTGGATTAAGGACGGCTCGTTGCGAATCGATGGCCGATCAGCCCGGCCTCGCGATAAGGTCAGCGCTGGCGAGGTGCTGCGCGTGATCGCCACGCTGGCCGATGAAACCCATGCGGAAGCGCAGCCGATGGCGTTGGATATTGTGCATGAAGACGACGCCTTGCTGGTGATCGACAAGCCGGCCGGGCTGGTGGTGCATCCGGCGGCGGGCAATCGTGACGGCACGCTGTTGAACGGGCTGTTGTATCACGATGCGGCGTTGAGCAAGGTGCCACGCGCCGGTATCGTGCATCGCCTGGACAAGGATACCAGTGGTCTGTTGGTGGTGGCGAAGACCTTGGCCGCGCATACTGCGCTGGTCGAGCAGCTACAGGCACGGGCCTTTGAGCGTGAGTACCTGGCATTGTCGCGTGGCGTGGCCACGGGGGGCGGCAGCGTGGACGCGCCGATCGGCCGGCATCCGGTGCATCGCACGCGCATGGCGGTACACCCGACCGGGCGGGAATCGGTCACCCATTACCGGGTGGCGGAACGCTTTCGCGCGCATACCCTGTTCCGGGTCAGGCTGGAGACCGGGCGCACTCACCAGATTCGTGTGCATCTGGCGCATATCCAGTACCCAATCGTCGGCGATCCACTCTATGCCGGGCGTGCATGGATGCCTGCGGGGGCGCCGGATGGGGTACGCGATGCTTTGCGCGGCTTTCGCCGTCAGGCATTGCATGCCCGCCGGCTGGGGCTGACTCACCCCGATACGGGTGAATGGCTGGTGTGGGAGCGTCCGGTGCCGGATGACATGGCGCGGCTGCTCGATGTATTGCGGGATTGGCGGTGATCGATTTCGTGCCCGCCGATTGGGCCGCGCCGCCCTGGGTGCATGGCTTGAGCACCACGCGTCGGGGCGGTGTCAGCCGCGCACCTTACGACAGCCTGAACCTCGGTTCGCACGTCGGCGACGATCCGCATGCGGTGGCGCGCAATCGTGAGCGGCTCGTTGCCGATCTGAGGTTACAGGCGATGCCCGCGTGGCTCGAACAGGTGCATGGATGTGATGTGGTCGACGCGCCATCAGCGATAGGTTGCCGCGCGGATGCGATCTATACCGGCCGGGCCGGTGTGGCGTGCGCGGTGCTGACCGCCGACTGCCTGCCGTTGTTGATGTGCAGTCGGCGCGGCGACGAGGCCTGCGCGGTGCATGCGGGTTGGCGGGGGCTTTTCGCTGGTGTCGTCCAGGCGGCGGTAGGTCGTTTCCGTTGTCCGCCGGCCGAGCTGTACGTCTGGCTTGGGCCGGCGATCGGTCCGGATCGTTTCGAGGTCGGCGCGGATGTGCGCGATGCGGCGGGTCGGGTCGATGCGCGCCTGTTGTCGGCTTTTCGGCCTGTTGGCGCGAAACCCGGTTATTGGCTGCTGAATATTTACGAATCGGCACGAATCTTGCTTAATGATTTGGGTGTCAATTTTGTGTCTGGCGGCGACTGCTGTACAGTGAGTGCCCCGGACAGGTTTTATTCCTATCGGCGTGAGGGTCGTACCGGACGCATGGCCTCGCTGATATGGATCGACGAGCGGAGAAGCGAATGACGGACTGGATGATGATGACCCTGATTGGCGCCGACCGGCCAGGGATCGTCGCGCACGTGACACGCGCGCTGAGCGATGCCGGCGTGTCCCTCGGCGAAGCCTCGATGTTGCGTCTCGGCGGGAGCTTCTCGATCATGATGATGGTGTCGGCGCCGGAGGGCGAGGCGGGTCTGCGTCGGGCGATGACGCCAGTGCTCGACCAGCTCGGTCTTCGGATGCACCTCGATCCAGTCGATGGCGGTTTGCATAGGCACCAGATCCCGAATGTGCGGGTGCGGGTCAACGGCGCTGATCGCACCGGCATCGTTGCCGATGTCACCGGTGCGCTACTCGACCAGGGCTTCAACATCCTGGAACTGGATTCGGATGTCGCCGGCGACAGCGATAGCCCGTTGTATATCATGACGATCGAGGGTTACAGCGATCGATCGCTGGATGCCTTGACGCGGGCGGTCGAGGGTCTTGGCGTCAACGCCAGTGTTTCCCCTGTCGAAACCCTGATCGGCTGATCCAGCAGATGCCCGTGCTCAATATCCTGAAGCTGCCCGATGCGCGCCTGAAACAGCTTTCCACGCCGGTCGAGCGTTTCGATGACGCGTTGCGCGCCTTCATTGCCGACCTGGAAGAGACTCGCCAGGCCGGGCCGGCCGCGGTCGGCATCGCCGCGCCACAGGTCGGCCGTTTCCAGCGCATCGTCATCCTGGACTGCTCGACCACGCGCAAGCCCGTGCCCAACCATGGGCATCTGATACTGATCAACCCCGAGATCAGCGAATGGGACGGTTACGAGATCGGTCGCGAGGGCTGCCTGTCGGTGCCGGACTACACAGGCAACGTGATTCGTGCGACCCATATCCATCTGAAGGCGCAAGACCCTTTTGGCGAGCCGCTGGAATTCGATATGGAAGGCTACGAGGCCAGGGCCGCGCAGCATGAGATCGATCACCTAGACGGTATGTTGTTCATCGATCGGGTGGTCAGTCGGCGTACCGATCTGTTTCGGCGCAAGGTATACCGGAAGGGACGCAAGAAGGCGGAGGCATGAGGATGCTGGATGCCCGCTTTATCCGCTTTCTGATGGTCGGCGGTCTGAATACGCTGTTCGGCTATTCCCTATTTGCCGCTTTGTTGTCTATCGGGATGCACTATG
>JALSSX010000024.1 GCA_026984055.1 Sedimenticola sp.
ATGACGCCCAATCGATCTGCCTCTTTATGACTCATCGTAATCTGCTCCTCTGCCACGGGCCCCTCCTGAAACCAAAAGGGGACATTTTAGAATTGGACAAAGAGGACATTACTGCTTTGGGCTAACACACGAGGCACGCTGTACTTGCCTCAAGCCCGCGCGGAACGTAACATTCCCGCCTTTGGGTCGGCCGCCGGCCCAGGTCACATCTACTAGGGTTTTCACGACATGCGTACTCATTATTGTGGCGAGATCGACGCCAGTTTGGAAGGACAGGAAATCGAGATCTGTGGCTGGGTGCATCGCCGCCGTGATCATGGCGGGGTGATCTTTGTCGATCTGCGTGATCGCGAGGGCCTGGTACAGGTGGTTTTCGATCCGGACCGCCCGGAGATGTTCTCCACCGCCGAGCATATCCGTTCCGAATGGGTATTGCGCGTGAAGGGCAGGGTGCGCGCGCGGCCGGAAGGCACGCTGAACCCCGAGATGCGCACCGGCGAGATCGAGCTGCTCGGACTGGCGCTGGAGGTGCTGAATCGCGCCGACACGCCACCTATCCATCTCGACGACAAGGATCTTTCCGAGGAGCTGCGCCTGCGCTATCGCTACATCGACCTGCGCCGTCCGGTGATGCAACAGCGCATCATGATGCGCGCCCAGGTGACGCGCTCGCTGCGACGTTTCCTCGACGACCATGGTTTTCTCGACATCGAGACCCCGATGTTGACCAAGGCCACGCCGGAAGGCGCGCGCGACTATTTGGTGCCCAGCCGCACCCATGCCGGGCGTTTCTTCGCCCTGCCGCAGTCGCCACAGTTGTTCAAGCAGTTGCTGATGATGTCCGGTATGGACCGCTACTACCAGATCGCGCGCTGCTTCCGCGACGAGGATCTGCGCGCCGACCGCCAGCCCGAGTTCACCCAACTGGATATCGAAACCTCCTTCATGAGCGATGCGCGGCTCATCGCGCTGATGGAAAGCATGATTCGTGAGTTGTTCAAGACCGTGCTGGACGTGGATCTGCCGGATCCCTTCCCGCGCATGGGCTGGCACGAGGCGATGCAACGCTTCGGTTCCGATCGTCCCGATCTGCGCGTGCCGTTGGAGTTGGTTGATGTCGGCGATCTGATGAGCCATGTCGATTTCAAGGTCTTCGCCGGCCCGGCGAACGACCCGCGGGGGCGCGTCGCCGCGCTGCGCGTGCCGAATGGCGGCAAGCTCAGCCGCAAGGAGATCGACGAATACACTAAGTTCGTCGGCATCTACGGCGCGCGCGGGCTGGCCTATATCAAGGCCAACGATGTCGCCGCCGGTCGCGACGGCCTGCAATCGCCGATCCTGAAATTCCTGCCGGACGAGGCGGTCGATGCGATCCTGTCGCGCACCCAGGCGCAAAGCGGCGATCTGATCTTCTTCGGCGCCGACAAGGCGCAAGTCGTCAACGAAGCGCTGGGCGCGCTGCGTGTCAAGCTCGGCGAGGATATCGGCCTGATGGAAGGCGACTGGAAACCACTGTGGGTGGTCGATTTCCCGATGTTCGAATGGGATGACGCCAAGCAACGCTGGAACGCCTTGCATCACCCGTTCACCGCGCCCAAGCCTGAGCACGTCTCCTTGCTCGAAAGCGATCCGGGCAATTGTCACTCGGTCGCCTACGACATGGTTTTGAATGGTACCGAACTGGGTGGCGGCTCGACGCGCATCCATCAGGAAGCGGTGCAGGAGCAGGTGTTCGAGCTGCTCGGCATCGGCGAGCAGGAAGCGCGCGACAAGTTCGGCTTCCTGCTGGATGCATTGAAATACGGTTGCCCGCCGCATGGCGGCATTGCCTTCGGCCTGGACCGTTTGGTGATGCTGATGGCTGGCGCGCGCACCATCCGCGACGTGATGGCCTTCCCGAAAACCCAGACCGCCGCCTGCCCGTTGACCGAAGCACCTTCCGAGGTCAGCGCCGAACAGTTGCGCGAACTGCACATTCGAGTGCGCCAGCCCCAGAAGGAAGAAGGCGGTGATACGGCTTGCTAGCCCGACAGAGAACAGGCTGGCAGCATTTTCCCGCGGCGCAATGGCGTGGCGATTCCAAGCGCGCGGGCTGCTCGATGAACTGGATGTGTTCGGGTGATGATTCCGGCGGCATCGACAGTTTGTCGCACTACCATTCGATCCCAATGACACCAGGATGAACCCCGAAACCTGGAAACGGCCGGAATCCATACTCGTCGTGATTCACTCGCTCGGGGGGCAGGTGCTATTGATGGAACGTTGCCGTCCGCGCGGTTTCTGGCAATCAGTGACCGGTTCGCTGGAGTGGGGCGAGACTGCCCGTGAGGCGGCGGTTCGCGAGGTTTTCGAGGAAACAGGCCTGAACGCCAGGCGCTGGCTGATCGATTGCCGGCGCAGCGAGACCTTCCCGATCGTGCCGCCATGGCGCGAGCGTTATGCGCCAGATGCGCGGGTGAACCGCGAGCATGCCTTCCTGCTGCCGCTGCCGGCTCGCTGGACGATACGCCTCAGCCAGGCCGAGCACGTGGCCAGCCGCTGGTTGCCATGGCAATTGGCGATGCGCCGCGCCAGTTCCTGGACGAATCGGCTGGCCATTCGCATACTGGCGGAAAATCGTCACTGGTCATAGCCCTCACCGGGGAATGTTCCGCCGAAAAATTGGCGCTTCCCCTGTCCGGTTCCGATTGGCATTCGTAATTCACTGTTTTTATTCGTATTGTAATTTCTGGCCTGATCCTTGCTTTTGACTTTGTCGAGGGGTGACGCGTCAGTTTTTCAACGCCGCGTTGCCGAACTGAGTGATTGCCTGGAAGACATCATGGCCAGAATCTATATCGGCGGCGCGGGCGGCGCGCCCGCAAACGGATTTATCCGTTCCCTGCATGAGTCACCGCGAAGTGATTATCTGATCGGCGCCAGTTGCCTGGCGTCGGATTTGATGCTGGCCGAGGTGGCTGAATGTCATGTCGTGCCGCCGGCGCTGGACGCCGGCTATGCGCCAGCGGTGCTGTCGCTGTTGCGCGACACGCGAGCCGATTTCATTCATGCGCAGAATGATTTCGAGGTGCGCGCATTATCGCGCTTGCGCAGTCGCCTCGATGAACTCGGAGTGCGCTACTTCCTGCCGGATGCCCGAGTCATTGAGGATTGCGTCGACAAGCAGCGCAGTTGGGCGATCTGGCAGCGCGCCGGACTGTGCGTGCCGAACACTATTTTGTTGCATACGCCTGCGGACCTGAAACGGGCCTTCGCGTTGCTGGGCGACACGCTATGGCTGCGCGAGATCGAGGGCGGAGGTGGTAGCGGCGCCTTGCCAACCGACGATTTCGAGTTCGCCCGCTTGTGGATCGACAGATATGCTGGCTGGGGCCGTTTTACCGCTTCCGAACTGCTTTCGCCGGATAGCGTTACCTGGCTGTCGATCTGGCATCACGGCGAACTGGTGGTGGCGCAGACGCGCAAGCGCTTGAGCTGGAACTTCGCCAATCGTACCCTGTCCGGCGTCACTGGCGTGACTGGCGTCGGCCAGACTTGTTCCGACCCGTTTATCGACAGTACCGCACTGGAGGCGATCGCGGCGATCGACCAACAGCCGCACGGCATCTACGCGGTCGATATGACCTATGACTTCAATGGCCGACCGAACCCGACCGAGATCAACATCGGGCGCTTTTTCACGACGCATTTCTTCTTTACCCGCGCGGGCCTGAATCTACCGCGAATCTATTGCGATATTGCCTTGGACGACAGCTTTCCGAGTCTGGAGCGCAAGATCAACCCATTGCCCGACGACCTGCTGTGGATACGCGGCATGGATGTCGAGCCGGTGTTGACCACGCTGGAGGATTTCCGCCGGTTGCCGGGAACGGGAGTGCAGTCGGATGCGGCCTGAGGATTTATGTGGCAAGACCCTCCTGGTGACTGGCGCGAACGGCTTCATCGGCCAGGCGGTGGTGCGCCGCCTGATGCAATGTGAGGAGACTCGCTTGGTCTTGCTGAGCCGTGGCGGCGGTTATCCCGACAGCCCACGCGTAACCACGCTGAAGGCCGACCTGAATCAACTGACGCCGGCGCATTTCGCCAATCTGGATATCGATGTGGTCGTGCATCTGGCGGCTTTCATTCCGAAGAACGCGGCCCAGGCCGATGATACCGAGGCGGTCTACTCGGCGAACATGAACGGCTTGCGATGTCTGCATGAGGCTTTGCCAGATACCTTGCGGCGTTTCGTCTATATCAGTACGGTGGATGTCTACGCGCCGGATACCGCGCATTGCCTGTCGGAGCAAACGCCAACCAATCCGGCCACGCTGTATGCTGCCTCCAAGCTGTTCGGCGAAACGCTGACACAGGTCGTTGCCGGTCAGCGTGGCTGGAGCCACGCAATTCTGCGCCTCGGCCACATCTACGGGGAAGGCGAGCACGCTTATGCCAAGCTGATCCCGGCGACCATCGACCGCCTGCTGGCGGGCGAGACACCGCAATTGCACGGCCAGGGCCGAGAGTTGCGTGATTTTCTGCATGTCGACGACGCGGCCGAAGCGATCCTGCGCGCGGCGGCTCACCCAGACGAAGCGCTGGGGCCGCTGAACATCGTCAGCGGTTGCTCGATCAGCATCCGTTCGTTGATCGATCTGCTGGTCGAGTTGACCGGCTGGAGCGGCGGCATCGAACACATCGACGCACCGCGCTCCGGGCGTTCCTTCAGCTTCAACCACTACGCGATGAAACAGGCGCTGGGTGAATGGCCGAGGATCGATCTTCGCGCCGGCCTGCTGCGAGAGATCAGCGCCGTCAGGGAGCAGCGCCATGCAGCCTGAGCAACAGCGTGTCGCCGCTTGCGCGGACTGGTATCTCAGCCGCCAGCTCGATTTCGACCGGCGCCTGATCGAATACCGTTTTCGCACTATTCAGCCCTGGTTGCCTGGCGGCGTAGGTCTCGAACTCGGTCCCGCCGAGGGTCACATGACCGCATTGCTGCAACCGGAATTCCTGCAACTGACCGTCGTCGATGGCGCCGCTGAGCTGCTCCGGCGCATCCCTGACGATGCCGCGCTGAACAAGGTCTGCGCGTTGTTCGAGGACTACCAGCCGGACCGTGGCTTCGATGCCATCGTGATGGAACACATCCTCGAACATGTCGCCGACCCAGCGGCCCTGCTCGAACGTGTTGGCCGCTGGTTGAATCCCGGGGGGCGATTGTT
>JALSSX010000025.1 GCA_026984055.1 Sedimenticola sp.
ACATCGGCACCAATAAACGGACTTCTACTCAAGCTCACTCCGTTCGAAGGCCCTGATCTGGCTCATGCCTCAAACCTTGGCAAAAATCCGTGCTGTGGCTGTGGCTGTGGCTGTAAGAAATCCGGGCTAGTAGTTATGCGGCAAGGTGGAAAGCTCTCATGAAGCGGTGCCTCTCCGTGAGAATTCAGTGCTTGCCTAACTCGCGGCGTGTCATCTGTAAGTAAGTGCTTGCTTTAATGTGGTATTAGAAAAGTGTCACTGTTTCATCGTTCGTTTCGTCACAGGCTTCCTCTGCTGGGTTGAAGCTTGCCAGCGTGGTTTCCAGCCCGCTCAGAATCGCGCCGAGTCGCTCGTCGAGGTGCTCGCCGAACACCGTCAGCCCGCGCATGCGTTGCTGCGCGGTCTCGATCTTGGAGACCAGGTAGTCTTCCTGAGCCTCGGTCATGCCTAGCAATACAATGGATTCGTCGACGCTGTCGGCGAGACTGGAGAGGATGTTTTCGCCACTGTCGGTGTAGCGGCGCTGGGCTTGCTTCAGTACTTGCATGGTCTGTCTCGTGTTGTCGCTGATGCGTAACAGGTCTTCGTATTGCGCGCGCATCGTCGCGGCGTCTTCTATGTCGTCGATCTTCGAGTCGGCCGCCTGCCCGATGATTGCGATGTAGTCTCGGATACGCCCGTAACGGATGTTGTCGTGAAGCGGCATATTGCGAATCAGGATGCTGATATTCGGAAAGTTGACCACGGTTCTTTCGTTGAAGTCGACTAGCCGGCCTTTCGACGCCACATAGGTGAAGACGCTCTTCTCCAGCGGGTGGGTGATGCCGCCGGTGCAGTAATGGCGCGCCTCGCCGTTCACGCGGAGTTCCGCGCTGATATCCAGCCCGAGTCCCGAATGGGTCTGGATGATGTGTCGAGCCAATGTGTCGATGTGCTTGCAGGTGGAGATCGATTGCAGAAAGTGAATGATCAGGCTTGCCTCGCCGAGCGAGGTCATCAGGCCATCGGCGGTCAGTAGCGAGGAACTGGCTTGCCGGCGAATCGCGTCGAGTGAGCGATGCCGCTTGATGGTCGCGTTGGCGCGCGCGACCAGCTCGGCGGTCTCGAACGGCTTGCTGATATAGTCGTCGCCACCGGCGGCATAGCCGGCAAGGCGG
This sequence comes from Sedimenticola sp., assembly GCA_026984055.1. Taxonomy (GTDB): domain Bacteria; phylum Pseudomonadota; class Gammaproteobacteria; order Chromatiales; family Chromatiaceae; genus JALSSX01. The sequence goes on from JALSSX010000025.1 coordinate 1,158, forward strand.
TTCTCCAATGCATCGTTGGCGGACAGTAGGATGACCGGTACGTTCTGTAGGCATTTATGGTGGCGGAGTCGTTCGCAGGTTTCCATGCCGCCCATGTCTGGCATCTCGGTTCCGAGCAGAATCAGATCCGGTGGTGATTCCAGGGCGCGATCCAGGCAGGCTTGTCCCGATCGGAGTAGGGTGCAGAGGTGTCCCTCGGCATGCAATGCCTGTTCTATCGCGGTTTGATTGGCGGGATCATCATCCGCGCAGAGTATATGATATCGACTTGGTTCCGGTGTTTTCAGGTTGGCATCCGTCATGATGTTTTCTATCGCATCCCGGGTTGATGTCTTGTGTCATCCATTGGCGTATCGGAGTTTTTATCCCAATGGTATCGTCGACGCCATCGCCCGGTGAATAGAGTTCGGGTCATCCAGCGTCATTGAGGGCATCGGCGGAAGGTTGGCGGGCTTTATGGTCACGACTGGCCCGCAGCCTCACCGAGTAGCGAAGTCTCGCTCGTTCCTTCAATTCATAACGAATTGTGTTCGGTCGGAAATACACGGGGAGTATTCCGGTCCTTCACAAAATCTCTTGTGAATCAACGATCTTGCGCGATTATCTCGCCACCCTGCGAGACTCGTGGGCCAGCCAAATGCTTCAAGGGCGTATTCACATGCCATGCCCCGGCGTTCGACTGGTCGCGGCTATCGATCTGGTTGATATCACCTATGGGCCAAGTCGAATGGCCGCTTCGTTCACCTTGTAGAGTTGTTCCCGCAACTCCAGCACATGATCCTCCCAGTAGCGCTGGGTGTTGAACCACGGAAACGCCAGAGGAAAGGCGGGGTCGTTCCAGCGGCGCGCCAGCCACGCCGCGTAATGCAGCATGCGCAACGCGCGTAGTGCTTCGATCAATGCCAGTTCGCGGGTGTCGAAGTGGGCGAATTCCTCGTAGCCTTCGAGCAGCTCGGAAAATTGCGCGCTCATCTCGTGACGTTCGCCGGCAAGCATCATCCATAGATCCTGGATTGCCGGACCGCTCAGGCAGTCGTCGAGATCGACGAACCACGGCTGCGCGTCGTGCCACAGGATGTTGCCGCGATGGCAGTCGCCATGCAGGCGGATGGCGCGGTAGTCGCCGGTCTCGGCGAAGCGCGCGCGGATGCCACCGAGCAGGTCGCGGGTGGTGGATGCATAGGCGGCGCGCAGGTCGGCCGGGATGAAGTCGTTTTCCAGCAGAAAGGCGATAGCGGCGTCGCCCATGCGCTCGATATCGATGGCCGGTCGATGCGTGAAATGCCCGGCTTGTCCGACCCCATGCAGGCGACCGATGAAGCGGCCGATGCGCAACAGATCGTCCGGGTTGTCGAGGTCTGGCCAGCGGCCGGGCTGGAGTGGGAATAGCGCATGGCGGTAGCCGTCATGCCAATGCAGGGTTTCGCCGTGCGCGTCGACGAGTGGCGCGACCACGGGGAGTTCAGCGGCCTGGAGTTCGAGACTGAAGGCGTGTTCCTCGCGGATCGCCTCGTTGCTCCAGCGCAGCGGGCGGTAAAACTTGGCGATCACCGGCGGGCCAGTCTCCAGGCCGATGCGGTAGACGCGGTTCTCGTAGCTGTTCAGCGCCAGGATATGGCCGCTGGTCACTAGCCCGCGCGCGTCGAGGGTATCCAGTATCCGATGCGGGTCGAGCGCGGAATAATCCTGTCGCGGCGCGGGGTTGTCGGACATTTTTTGGCGGCTCGTCGCTGAGGGGATCGGGTATAATTGCGCTTTTCACGCGGAAACATCAAGTCATGGCAACACAGCGCAAGGCCGTCGCCCTGATCTCCGGCGGACTCGATTCCCTGCTCGCCGCGCGCGTCGTCAAGGATCAAGGGGTCCATGTCGAGGGCATAAATTTCTATACCGGCTTCTGTGTCGAGGGCCATACCCACGCGATTCGCAAGAAGGACAAGAACAAACAGAAGCGCAACAACGCGCTATGGTCGGCCGAGCGACTCGGCATCAAGTTGCACATCATCGACATCGTCGAGGAATACAAGGATGTGGTCTATAACCCCAGGCACGGCTATGGCGCGAACTTGAATCCCTGCCTGGACTGCAAGATTTTCATGGTGAGCAAGGCACGGGAATGGGCGGCCAGGCGCGATTTCGATTTCATCATCACCGGCGAGGTCATCGGCCAGCGGCCGATGTCGCAACGCAAGGACACCATGCCAGTGGTATCGCGCGAGTCCGGCGCGGACGATCGTCTGTTGCGTCCACTGTGCGCGAGGAACCTGCCGGAGACCCTGCCGGAGCGCGAGGGCTGGGTCGATCGTAAGCGGCTGTTTGGGTTCAGCGGCCGCACGCGCAAACCACAGATGGCGTTGGCGAGAGAACTGGGTTTCGAGGACTACGCCCAGCCGGCCGGTGGCTGCTGCTTCCTCACCGACAAGGAATACTCGGTGAAATTGCAGGATCTATGGAGCAGCCGAGGCGAGAAGCGCTACGAGTTGGACGACATCATGCTGCTGAAGGTCGGCCGGCATCTGCGGCCACGCCCGAACTTCAAGATCATCATTGCCCGTGAGGAGGGGGAGGGCAAGTTCCTGCAAGGTTATCGCAAGCAGTACATCAGCCTGAAGACGGTCAGCCACGGCGGCCCGCTGGCGTTGATCGATGGCGAGGTCGATGCCGCTGATATCGAACTGGCCGCGCGTCTCGTGGCGCGCTACAGTCAGGGCCGCGATGCCGAGCAAGTCGAGCTAGAAGTAAGCGGTCACTCCGCCGATCCGTCAAGTCTCACCGTGAAGCCGATGCCGGCACGCGAAGTCGACCCGGAGTGGCACTTATGAGCGATATCCAGGTCGACGCGCGCCGCCTGCTGTGTCCAATGCCGGTGATCCGGGTACAAGACGCGATGGAGCACCTGCGTCCCGGCGATACCGTCACCGCGTTCTGCACCGATCCCGGCGCGTTGAACGACATCCCGGCCTGGTGCCACATCAATGGTCACGAAGTCGTCGAGCGTCGTGAACAGGATGACGAATACATCGTCGTCGTGCGTGTCGGAGCCAGCGGATAAATGAACACGATATCCGACGAACATGGCCGAAAGGCCGCGATGAGCCGCCAGGTCACCCTCGTCGGCGCGCTGCTGAACCTGTTGATGGCGGTGGCGAAGGTCGTGGTCGGCATCATCGGGCATTCGCAGTCGCTGATCGCCGACGGCATCCACTCGTTCTCCGACCTGCTCTCGGATGCGATGGTGCTGTTCGCCTCGCATCACGCCCAGCACGCGCCTGACAAGGACCACCCCTACGGCCACCAGCGCTTCGAGACCATTGCGACCTTCGTGCTCGCGATCATCCTGCTGCTGACCGCCATCGGTATCGCCTGGGATGCCATCGCGCGCATGCTCGACGACGAGAAACTCTGGCGTCCGGCGTCCTGGACCCTTTGGATGGCCGTTGCCTCAATCCTGATCAACGAAGGGCTTTTCTGGTACACCCGCTGGGCCGCGCGCAAGGTGAACTCCGATCTGCTGCGCGCCAACGCCTGGCATCACCGCAGCGACGCCATCTCGTCGGTGATCGTCGTCATCGGCATCGCCGCCACCCTGCTGGGCTATCCCCTGGCCGATGCCATCGCCGCGATCGGCGTCGCCCTGATGATTCTGTACATCGCCGGCGATCTCGGTTGGTCGTCGATGCAGGAATTGGTCGACCAGGGCCTGGATGAAGAGAAGATCGAGCGCATACGCCAAGTGATACTCGCTGTTTCCGGCGTCGAATCCATCCACATGCTGCGCACCCGGCGCGCGGCGGGCAAGGCCTATGTCGACGTGCATGTGCTGGTATCGCCGTGGCTGAGCGTCTCCGAAGGCCATCGTATTGGCGACGCGGTGGCCGAGCGCCTGCTGGAGGGCATAGAGGAGGTCACCGACGTGACCGTGCATATCGATCCGGAGGACGACGAGGAAGCGCCGCCATGCCGCGGCTTGCCGCTGCGTGAACAGGCGTTGGAGATGCTGCGCCAGCGTTGGCGGAGGGTGAGTTGCGCCGAGGATATCCG
>JALSSX010000026.1 GCA_026984055.1 Sedimenticola sp.
CCACGACATCCGCGCCAACGACAAGGCCAGCCAGCAAGCGATCGCCAAGGCCGCCGACGCCGGCGCGCAACTCATCGTATTGCAGGAACTGCACCGCGGCCGTTACTTCTGTCAGACCGAGAACCCCGACAACTTCGACCTCGCCGAAAGCATACCCGGCCCGGCCACCAAATGGCTGGGCGCCGCCGCGCGCCGTCACCGGGTCGTCATCGTCGGCTCGCTATTCGAACGCCGCGCCGTCGGGCTGTACCACAACACCGCCGTCGTGCTGAACCGCGATGGCTCGCTGGCCGGTCGCTACCGCAAAATGCACATCCCCGACGACCCCGGCTTCCACGAAAAATACCATTTCACCCCCGGCGACCTCGGCTTCACACCGATCGACACCGATATCGGCCGCCTCGGCGTGCAGATCTGTTGGGACCAATGGTTTCCAGAAGCCGCCCGGCTGATGGCCCTGGCCGGCGCCGAACTGCTGATCTACCCAACCGCCATCGGCTGGGACCGCGCCGACAGCGAGGCCGAGCAACGCCGCCAGCTCAACGCCTGGATCAACGTCCAGCGCGGCCATGCCATTGCCAACAACCTGCCGCTCGTAGCCTGCAACCGCGTCGGCCATGAACCCGACCCCAACGGACAAACCGCCGGCATCGACTTCTGGGGGCATAGCTTTGTCTGCGGCCAGCAGGGCGAGATGCTCGCCATGGGCGACGCCAATGAACAAACCGTGTATGCACGCGTCAATCTCGGCCGCACAGAACAGGCGAGGCGCATCTGGCCCTTCCTGCGCGACCGGCGCATCGATACCTACACCGGTCTGAAGGAAAGATTCATCGATTGACGATTGCCACGGAACTCCATCGCAACTACACTGTCTCACTTCACGCAATGGGGACGACTTGGCTTCGACGTGGGTCACAAAGCCTCATGGTGCATGTCGAGGGGCAGACCACCTCGTAAAATCAGCTGCAAAATGATAGTTGCAAACGACGACAACTACGCACTAGCGGCTTAAGCCCGCTAGCCTCTGACTGGAGCCGTGTCCGTGCGTCCAGCGTCCCTCGGGACATCTCAGGGGTCATCTCTCACGGAATCGCGGGGCGGCTCGTCCGGGGCCAAACCGCTAAAACCCAACCGGAATCGCCAATCGATTGCCCTGCCCGTCGGGCAACGAGCGGTTAAAGAGAATAGACAGGGCTAAACATGTAGAACCTGAGGTGGAGGTCTTGCGGACGCGGGTTCGATTCCCGCCGTCTCCACCATTTGAAAAAAGACAACCCGTCTCTATCAGAGAAAACCCCTGGGTAGACGGGTTTTCTTTTCCCTTGTATTCAAATGGTTTCGGCCGTTTTGACAGCTTTCCGGAACCTCTCTCCAGCCAGCTGATTCCCTACGTTCATCCTCTGTTTTCCTCGGACGGAGTCCGACACATATCCGGTTACAGATATCCTTTCAGGTTAACAGGCCGTTGAAAAATGGCATTTTTCAACGGCCTGTGTGCGGTACAAGGATGTACCGCCATTTTCGATGACGGCAAGTCATTGAAAATGTAAGGAAGCGGGAAATCGCATTTTCCGGTTCCTTAATTGAAAAAGTCCATGGAAGGACTTTTTCAACACCCTGTTAAGCGTTTACCAGAATTCCCTACCTTCTATGTTGGTTTTGCCGAGGCCACAAGCCTACACGGACACATCCACGGCGTTCCCGCGGACGAATCACAAACGACTAACCGCCTACTTTCACGCTAAACTCTAGCCCGGATTTCTCAATCCGTTCACTACTGCGACCGCCCAATGCGGCGCGCTGACTGGCGTTCACTCGGTCGGGCGGCTCAACGTAGTGTCGACTACGCCTGCGCGGCCCTCGGTCGCGAACGCTAGCCGGCAGACCATCCTTGGCGTCGTCCAATCAATCGCTGTTCAAATACCTCAACCAACCCGTAAACGACACACAAAACCGGACACTTCTGAATGGCAGAAAAGAGGACATTTCTGAATTGGGTTGACAGGGAGCGCGGTGGGAAAGCGCAGTAGATGAATCCTAAATCCGATAGACTCCTAGGGGATCTCGATTTTTCGAGATGCCGGTCGACGCGCCGAAATTCGAGTCAAGCGGCCCGCTAACCGGCCAAGTATTTCCAATTGGAGAACAGATCATGACCAACAAGCATGCCACGCAAGCCTGTCACGCTTGCATTCTCACCTTGTTTCTGCTGATCAGCCTGCCGGCCAGGGCGGTTCCGGAGCTGTGGATCGCCGATAATTTTGCGCAACTCGGGCGTGTCGATGTGCAAACAGGCAATGTCGATATCGTCGGCCAAATGAACACCTCTATGGACGATATTGCCTTCGATCCCGATGGCTTCCTGTACGGCGTCGGAAATGGCATTCTATATTCGATCGATCCCGCCACCGCATCCATATCGACAATCGGTAATCTCACTACCTTCGTCAACTCACTGGTATTCGATGCCAGCGGGACTCTGTACGCCGCCAGCGACCGACTCTATACCATCGATCTCACCACCGGGCTGGCAACCTCGATTGGTAATGCCGGCACCCGCTACGATTCTTCCGGCGATCTTGCCTTTGTGGACGGAACGCTGTATCTCAGCGCCAAGGGGAATGCCTCGGACGACCTCTATCGCCTCGACACCCTGGACGGAAGGGGAACACGGATCGGCGGCATCGGCGCCGTGGATGTGCTCGGGCTGGCATCGAGCAACAACCACAACCTGTTCGGCGTCGCCGACACCCGCGTTCTTGCCATCGACCCCTCGACGGGTAGCGGCGGCGTGCTTCTGGACTATGCTGGAAGCGGACTCGGGCGGGCCTATGGCACCGCCTTCACGACCGAGGCCGCAAACGTCCCCGCCCCGTCTCCGGCAGGGCTACTCGGCCTGGGGGTGCTACTGATGATACCGGGCCGGTTTTCCTTTCGACGCCCAGTGCTCAATACCGCCACGGGCGGGCACACTCGCCAGAACGGCTGAGGCGAATCGACGAACCGAGCAACAGCGGCAAGATATAGCCACGGCCTGTGTGCGGTACAGGGAGGTACCGCCATTTTCGATGACTGCAAGTCATTGGAAATGAAGGCACCGGGAAATCGCATTTTCCGCTTCCATCGTTGAAAAAGTCCATGGAATGACTTTTTCAACATCTTGATAGGGCCGCAGCTATATTGGACCTGATAGAAAGCAAAAAGCCCCGCAAGCGGGGCTTTCACATTACCGGACTAACCTGCGAGAAGATGGTGGGCCGTATAGGATTTGAACCTATGACCAATGGATTAAAAATCCACTGCTCTACCGACTGAGCTAACGGCCCTAACAGGCCGTTGAAAAATGGCATTTTTCAACGGCCTGTGTGCGGTACAGAGATGTACCACCATTTTCGATGACGGCAAGTCATTGAAAATGAAGGAACCGGGAAATCGCATTTTCCGGTTCCGTCATTGAAAAAGTCCATGGAAGGACTTTTTCAACATCTTGCTAAATGAATCGAGGCGCGCATGATACACGACTCGACAGATGGTTGGAAGTCTCTACGGCCGCAGACTGTTCAGGCCAGCTTCTATCGCCACTTCATCCAGCGCGAGGAAATCCGCGCGACCGAAGGTCGTGAAGCCGCCACTCAATTCGTACCAGGCGAAGCCGCCACTCCAGGTCGGATTCGGGTAACTACCCTGAAAACAGCGCGGCAGGCAGTAGCAGTGGCCAGAAACATACAATAGATTGTAAGCGATCTGGCGGCGATGCAGGTCGGCGATGAAAGCCCAAGCCGCGCCAGCCGAGTCAAAATGGTGGCAGACGGTTGGATAGTCGCGGTTGCCACCATTGTGCCGCCAACGTGGCGCACGCAGCGGCAACACGCGTTCGCGCACAAAGGTCTGGAAATGCAGATGATTCACCGACGCATAAGCGCCATGGGCGTTGTAGCCAACGCCGAAGCCGGGAATGCGCTCGCCGATCTCGGCGCACAGATCGAACAGCCAATGGTGGTCTTCCGCGCCGAGGAACTGAGGCAGGTGCCGCCCAGGTTCCGGCACCAGCAGGCCATGCTGCTCGACGAACGGAAACTTGTTATACAACAACTGGACGGCGCGACCGGCCAGTTCACCCCGCCAGAAGACTTCGGCTTGGAGGAACGGCTTGTCGAAATGAAAGCTCTGTGCATCGAAAGGCTTGCGCAGCGATATGACACTTTCGCCGGCCATGCGTTTCGGACGGAATGCGCGCAACAGGTTAAACTGCACTTCCCAGTCACCCAGTTGACGGAATTCAGTTGGTGTCAGACGTTCGAAACCGACCACCAGCAAGCGTAGCATCACCGCGATGTCATCGGGCGCGTCCGCCGGTTCGCCGCCTTCGGCCAGCATGCCCTGGTAGCGTTGCCGCCAGACGCCCAGGCGTTCATGCAGCCGGGTGTGCAATTCGGACCACACCCCGGGGTCGAAGGTGGCATTGGCCAGCGCCAGGATGAAGGCGCCGGCACTGTCGTCCTCCAGCAGTTTGCGCAGACCGGCATTGAACGCGCAACGGTGGTTTTCGGGGCTATCGAAGATCAAGATTCACGCTTCCGGCAATCGTGAGCCTGTTTATCCGTAGCGGCATCCGGCACTGGATCGAAGCCACCCTCGTGGAACGGATGGCAGCGGCCGATGCGCTTCAGCCCGAGCCACAGGCCGCGCCAAACGCCATGGGTGTCTATCGCGGTCTGCATGTATTGCGAGCAACTTGGATAGTAGCGGCAGTTGTTGCCGAGCAGCGGGCTGAGCAACCACGCGTAGACGCGCACGAAAGCAATCAACAGGTGCTTCATCGACTGCACGCCCGGCAACGGCCACGGATCTCGACAAGTCCGTCGCGCGCCTGAAAGCCGCTATGCCCGGCGGCTCGGTCGATGCTGCGCAAGATGACGCGGTCGGCGATCTCCTCGACCCGGCCGCAATCGCGACAGACCAGAAACTGCCCGGCATGGGGATGATTCGGATGATCGCAGCCGATATAGGCATGCAAGCTACCGAGCTTATGCACGAAGCCCTGCGCCAGCAGGAAATCCAGCGCACGATAGACGGTCACCGGCGCGGTGTCGGGGCGCGCCACCCGCAGCTCCCGCAGGATGTCGTAGGCGCCCAGCGGCTGAGAAGCGCTGGCAATGATCCCCAACACCCGGCGCCGCCACGAGGTCAGGCGCATGCCGCGTTCGCGACACAGATATTCGGCCAGCTGCGGCAATGCACGGTTCACCGATGCTGCCTCCATGCATGCCACAGGGTCGACAGCAGATAAACGATGCCGGTGACGATGATGATGGTCGCGCCGCCCGGCCAATCCCGCTGAAAGGAGACCAGCAGGCCGATGCTCGCCAGCGCCATGCCGACCAGCATCGCCAGCAGAATCATGCCACCGAGACGGCGCGTATAGTGCGCGGCGATCGCCGACGGCAGGGTCAGCAGGGCAATCACCAGAATCAGCCCGACCACCTGGATCAACAGCACCACGGTGATCGCGACCAGCACCAGCAACGACAAATAGACCAGCTTCACATGCAAGCCACGCTGCGCGGCGAAGCGTTCGTCGAAGGCCACCGCGACGAATTGCCGGTACCACAGCGCGACGACGGCGACGAGCAACACATCCAAGCCGGCCATCAACAACAGATCCCGTTGACCAACGAGCAACACATTGCCGAACAGATAGGACATCAGATCCTTGTCATAGCCCGGCGTCAACGCAATGAACAGCACGCCGACCGCCATGCCGACCGCCCAGATTGCACTGATCAGGGTGTCCTCATACTCACGCCAGGCCAGCGTCACCCAGCCGACCAGCAACGCCGAGAACACCGCCGCGACCAACGCGCCGGCCATCGGGTCGAGATCCAGATAGAGCGCGATGCCCATGCCACCGAGCACCGCGTGCGCGATGCCACCAGCGAGAAAACCGATGCGCTTGACCACCACAAAGCTACCGATCGCGCCGCAGCCGATGCTCGCCAGCCAGCCGGCCAGCAACGCGCGTTGCAGAAAGGGAAACGCCAACAAAGCCACCCAGAAACCCTCATTCATGCAGATGCTCCACACGGTGCACATGACCACCATACATGCGCGTGATGGTATCGGCATCCAGCTCGGCGGTGGAATGACACAATAAGGTGCGGTTCAGGCAGGCGACCCGGGTAACATAGGAGGAAATGAAACCAATGTCGTGTGACACCACGATGATGGTGATCTCGCGATTCAACTCGCGCAGCAGATCGAAGATATCCGTCTCACGCCGCTGATCGATATTGGCGGTCGGCTCGTCCAGCACCAGCAAGCTCGGCTCGCCAACCAAAGCGCGCGCCAACAACACGCGCTGCGTCTGCCCCCCGGACAGGCTACCGATGGAACGATCGGCGATATCGGCGATCTCGACCTGTCGCATGGTGCGCTCGACAACACGATGATCCTCGCGGCCGTAGCGAAACCCCGGACTACGCGGCGTCAGCCGGCCCATCAGCACCACCTGCCTCACAGTGATCGGAAAATCCCGTTGAAACATTGGATACTGCGGCACATAACCGATCAACTGACGCGCCTCGGCCGGCTTGCGGCCCAACACCCGCACCCTGCCGTGATCCGGTTTCAACTCACCGAGCAACAGGCGCAGCAGGGTCGTCTTACCGCCGGCGTTCGGTCCAACGATGCCGAGAAATTCGCCCCGCTGAACGGCCAGCGAGACATCCTCCAGCACGCGCAGGCCATTGTAGTCGAAATCGACGTGCTCGATGGAGACCACCACATCGCTCATCGACGGCTCTCGGTGGCGAATGCCTTGGCTGCCCGGCGCAGCGTCGCCGCGATGTCACGCGCCAGCGGGTCCAGCTTCACCACGCGGCCACCGATCGCCTCGGCAATCAACCGCGCCTGACGGTCGCTGAACTGCGGCTGCGCGAACACCGCGCCGATATGCTCGCGCCGCGCCAATTGGATCAGGCGCATCAAACGACGCGGCCCGACCTGCTTGCCGAACGGTTCGATGACGACCTGACGCAGACCGTAGTCACGCGCGAAATAGCCCCAGGCTGGATGGAGCACCATGAAGGCCGCTCCGCGTTTCGCTTTCAGCCGGGCGCGAAGCGCCGTATCCAGGGCTTGCAGGCTGTCGTCCAGATGCCGCCAGTTGCGCCGAAAGGTTTCAGCATCGGCCGGACGCAGCACGACCAGGGTATCGCGCACGCGTTCCGCCATGCGGCGCAGATTGGTCGGGCTGGTCCAGACATGTGGATCGTAACCATGCGCGTGACTTGCATGCGCATGCGCGACGGCTTCGAGACGCGGCAGACCCGCATCCAGCGCAACGATCCGCAGGGCCGGCAAGGCCTTGCGCAAGGCTGGCAACCAAGCGTGTTCGAACGGCACGCCAATACTGAAATACACCGCGCGACCCTCCAACGCACGCAGCGTCGACGGCGACGGCGAGAAAGTCGCCGCATTGGCGCCAACGCGCAGCACCGTCATCACATCGACATCCCGGCCACCGATGCCTTCCACCAGGTACGCCTCGGGCGCGATACTCACCGCGACGCGCAGCGGCTCGCCAACCGCAGCCATGCTGGCGAACAAACCCGCGAAGAATAAGATCCTACCCATCATCATCACCTCGGGTTTCCCCGCTAACAGAATGTTGAAAAAGTCCTTCCATGGACTTTTTCAACGACGGAACCGGAAATGCGATTCCTCGGCTTCTTCATTTTCAATGGCTTACCGTCATCGAAAATGGCGGTACATCCCTGTACCGCACACAGGCCATTGAAAAATGCCATTTTTCAATGGCCTGCTAGGAATCTGTCGGGTTTAGGTGATCGTCGCGAGCAAGGTTGGAAAGTGCAGTAAATGAATCCTAAATCCGACAGACGCCCAGGGCCTGTCAACACGCCACGACTCATGGCAGTTGCCCGAGGTTCGACCTCGGAATATCCGAGGCCAAGCCTACACGGAAGTATCACAGGCGACCGACTACACGCTTTCACGTTAATGTTACAATATAACATTTCCGACACGAACCGCGCCGAATGTCCGCAGGCAAACTCTATCTTCACCCCGGCCGATCCACCATCGACACGGACAAGGTCCTCGACCGCTTACGACACATGGCATTCATCGGCGCTCCCTATCGTCACGCCGCCGCGCCAGACTCCCGCCGCTGGCTGGCCGGCGAACGTTTTCCGCGCCTGATCACCTTCCTCGGCTGTTCCCCCCACCTGGCTTTCAAACCGCCGGAAGACGGCAGCGACGACTTCTGTCATATACAACTGGACGGCCCGCATGCGTCTCCCCGCTTCCGCCACGGCAGGAACACCCGCGCGGCTCAGTGCCCGGCATGTCGTTTTCGTCCCGACGACTGGAAGTCGCTGATCGCGCATGCCAAGGCCGACGCGAACACCCCCTGGACCTGCCCGGCTTGCGCCACGGTCACCCCGCTAGGCGAGCTGAGCTGGCGGCGCAACGCTGGCAGCGCGGCCGTCTTCATTGTCGTGCATAGCGTATTTCCGAACGAAGCGGTGCCGAATCCCGAGCTGATCGACGCGCTGAGGCAAGCCAGCGGTAACATCGACTGGCGTCACTTCTACGTCCAGTGACGCTGGCGAAGAAGCAGACGCCATGCGATGATGTGCCCGGTTCGATCGAACCTCCATCCCCTCGGACAGCATTCACAAGGAGCCTGAATCCATGTCATCCCTGAAAACCAAACTCGCCGGCCTTGGCCTCGTCATCGGCGCCGGCATCGGCCTGAGCGCCTGCGACACAGGGCCATCTTCCGACACCGCCAGCGATCTGCTGTCGCTGGTGCCAGCGGATACCCCTTACGTATTCATCAGCAGCAAGAAATTGCCGGAACCGCTGACAAAGCGCATACTCCAGGCCACCGCCCAGAACCTGGAACGACGGGCCGACCTGTCTCCGAAAGACATCGATGAGAACCTTGCCCGGCTCATCAGCGCTATCCAGGCCGAATTCAGCGGCAAAATGACACCCGAGGGCCTGCGTTCACTCGGCATCGAGCCGAACGGCCGCATGCTGGGCTACGGACTCGGCCTGCTGCCGGTGATACGCATCGAAAGCAACACACCGGACAAGGTCGAAGCATTGCTCGCGCGGATCGAGAAGCGTAGCGGCATGCATGCCGAACAACGCAAACTGGGCGACATCACCTACCGGCATTTCGCGCTCGATGCCTTATCCGCCGTGCTCGCGCCATATGATGGCTATCTGATCGCCGCGCTGCTGCCCGCCAGCAACGAGGCCGAACTACTGCCCTATGTCTTCGGGCAACGCCGACCCGAGCACGCGCTGGGCCAGGAACGGTTCGCCGGCTTTGAGAAAAAACATGGCTTCCGCGGCTACGGCGACGGTTATATTGATCTGTTGCATCTGTTCGATCTCCTTCAGGGCGAGACGCAAGGCATCAGCTCCCAGGTCATGCAAGCCCTGAACACACTTAAGCCCCTGCCAAAATTGTCACCGGCCTGCGCCAGCTACTATCGCGGCCTGTTGCTGTCGATGCCACGCATGAGCATCGGCCTGACCCAGGTCGGCGACAGGTCGCATACCACCGAGATGATCCTCGACACCCCGCCCGGCGTCGCCAGCCTGTTACAAAAGATACCCGCCCCGATACCGGACCTGGATCCCGCCGGCAAGGCGCTGATCAGCGCTCGACTCGGGCTGAACGTGCCATCACTGCGCGACGCGTTGAACAGCCTGTTCCAGACGATACTGGAGAAGGGCCGCGCTTGCGAAAGTGTCGACCAAGCCGCGATCACCAAGGCCATGCAATCGCTCGGCCTGCTGCTGGGCCCCGGTGTCTCCGGCATCAAGGGGATGGCGCTGGCGGTGAACGATATCCAAGTAGACCCGCAAACCCATCAGCCGACGGAAATTGACGCCGACGCGCTGCTTGCGGCCGACGACCCGCGTGGCCTATTCAACCTGCTGGCGCTGGTGAATCCGCAACTGGCCAGCACCCAGGTGCCGAATGACGGCACGCCGGTGCCGCTGCCGTTACAAGACATCGCGCCGATGGCGCCGCCGATCTGGGTTGCGATCAAGGACCAAGCCCTGGCACTGGCGATCAGCAACGAGAAGCCCAGCGAACTGATCCGGATATTGGCCAGCAAGCCCAGTGACAACGCACCATTTCTGGCGATTCACTACCAGTTCGAAAAAATGATGAAGATCGCCGGTCCGGCGCTGGAACAAGCGCGGGGCAATAAAGCCGAAGAACTGCGCGAGATCTACACATCGATGAAGCAATCGGCCAATCTATACGACAGCGGCAGCTTCCGCATCGGCGCGGACTCACGCGGACTGGTGGTGACAGCAGAGGCCAAGTTTCAGTAAGCGGTCGACAAGCCCCTGAAAAACCGCGTGTCTCAACGACCCGCCGCTGACTTTAACAGGTTGTTAAAAATGCCATTTTTCAATGGCCTGCTAACCCCGCCGCCGCATCGCGAACGGATTCGCCAGCCCGCCGATTGATTCGATAACAACCTCCACCTGACAGCCATCGGGCATCGCCTCGGCGCCCAACGACGTGCCACAGGCGATCACGTCGCCCGGTTCCAGGGTCATGTCGTTGGAGAGATGCGCGACGATCTCGCGCGGGCCGAAGAACATGTCGCTGACCGGATAGTTCTGCTTTTCGACGCCATCGACCAGGGTATGCACGATCCAGTCGTCGGGATTCGCATCGGTGACCAGGCACGGCCCGATTGGACAGAAGCCATCGAAACCCTTGGCCCGCGTCCATTGCGGAAACGAGACATCGGAGAACAGGATCTCCTTCGCCGTGACATCGTTCACACAGGTGTAACCGAGGATATAATCATCGGCCTGATCCGGTGTGATATTCGCGCAGCGCTCGCCGATGACGATACCCAGCTCGCCCTCGAAGAACACCGCGCCGGCATAGGCCAGCGGGCGCGGAATGAGTTGTCCCGACCCAATCACACCACCCGGCGTCTTCAGAAAATAGAGTGGGTGCGAAGGCCGCACCCAGCCCTCCTTCTCGGCGCGCGCCTGGAAATTGTTCCACAGACCGATCACCTTGCCGGGACTCACCGGTGGCAACAAATCGACCGAATCCAGCGGCGCGCGCGTCGCGGTGATCTCGATACGCCCGAACAAATCACCCCGACAAGCCCTGACCACGCCATTTTCCAATAAGCCTGTCTGCTCACGCCCATACAGCTCGAAACGCACCCATTTTTTCATCCGGAGTCCTCACTGGTTTTGCGGTAGAATCCGCCACGAAAATCATTCTCGCATCCCCGCGCGATTTTCCCAACCGGTCCGCGCGCCGATGCCCTACCTTCGAGGGGAATTTAACGATGGCCGTTAAAGAACGCCTGCACCGCAGTGAACTCGCCGTACCCGCCAGTAGCATGCATATGCTAGAGAAAGCCGCCAGCGCCGGCGCCGATCTGGTCTTCATGGATCTGGAAGACGCCGTGGCGCCCGCCGACAAGGAACAGGCGCGCAAGAACGCTATCGAGGCGCTAAACCGTTTCGACTGGTCCCACTGCTCGGTATCGGTGCGCATCAACGGACTCGATACCCACTGGTGCTATCGCGATATCGTCGATGTCGCCGAACAGGCCGGTGACAAGCTGGATACCCTGCTGGTGCCCAAGGTCGGCCAGCCATCGGATCTGGAATTCGTCGCCTTGCTACTGTCGCAGATCGAAGCGGCCAAGGGCTTGAACCCAATCAACCTGCATGCGCTGATCGAGACCGCGATGGGCATGGCCAATGTCGAAGCCATCGCCCAGGCCGTGCCGGAACGCCTGGAGGCGCTGGTGTTCGGCGTCGCCGACTATGCCGCCTCGACCCGCGCGCGCACCACCAACATGGGTGGCGCAAACCCGGACTACGGCACCCTGGCCGATCCGGACGAAAACGGCCAGCGCGCCTTCCACTGGGAGAACCAATGGCATTTCGCAATGTCGCGCATGATCGTCGCCTGCCGCGCTTATGGCCTGCGGCCGATCGACGGCCCCTTCGGCAACATCCAGGATCCGGACGGCTACCTGGCCGTGGCGCGCGCCTTCGGGGCGCTTGGTGGCGAGGGCAAATGGGCCATCCATCCCTCGCAGATCGCCCTGGCGAACCAGGTGTTCACGCCGTCCGAGGCCGAGGTCACCAAGGCGCGGCGCATTCTCGCAGCAATGGAGGCAGCCGCGCGCGAAGGCAAGGGCGCGGTGACCCTGGACGGCGCGATGATCGATGCCGCATCGATCAAGCAGGCCGAGGTACTGGTCGCGAAGGTCGAACAGATCGAGGCACGCCAATGAACATCCATGAATACCAGGCGAAGGAATTGTTCCGCAAATACGACGTGCTGGTACCGGAAGGCCATGTCGCCCACAACGCCAGCCAAGCGCTATCCATCGCCGAGCAGATCGACGGCGAACGTTGGGTGGTGAAAGCCCAGATCCATGCCGGCGGGCGTGGCAAGGGCGGAGGCGTGAAGGTCACCGACCAGGTCGAGGAGGTCGGCCAGCTCGCCGACCAATTGATCGGCGCGCCGCTGGTCACGCCACAGACCGGCCCCAACGGCCGCACCGTGCATCGCGTGCTGATCGAGCAGGCCCAGGACATTGCCCACGAATACTACCTGAGCCTTCTGATCGACCGCGCCAGCCAGCGCATCACGGTGATCGCCTCCGATGCCGGTGGCATGGACATCGAACAGGTCGCCGCCAACACGCCCGACAAGATCGTGCGCGAAGCCATCGACCCGGCGATCGGCCTGCAAGACTTTCAGTGCCGCAAGATCGCCAACGGCATCGGCCTGCGCTCCAAGCAGATCCACGCGCTGACCGGCATGCTCAAGCGCCTCTATCGCTGCTTCCGCGACAGCGACGCGCAACTGCTGGAGATCAACCCGCTGGCGCGCCTCGACAACGGCAAACTGGTCGCGCTGGACGCCAAGATGAACTTCGACGACAACGCCTTATTCCGCCACCCCGACATCACCGACCTGCGCGACTTTGACGAGGAGGACCCCAAAGAGGTGGACGCCTCCGGCCACGACCTGAGCTATATCGCGCTGGATGGCGATGTCGGCTGCATCGTCAACGGCGCCGGCCTGGCGATGGCGACCATGGACGCCATCAGCTACTACGGCGGCATGCCGGCCAACTTCCTCGATGTCGGCGGCGGCGCCTCGCCGGAGAAAATCGCCAACGCCTTCCGCATCGTGCTGGAAGACCCGCACGTCAAATCCGTGATGCTGAACATCTTCGCCGGCATCAACCGCTGCGATTGGATCGCCGAGGGCATCGTCCAGGCGATTCGCGACCAGCACATCGCCACGCCCGTGATCGTGCGCCTGGCCGGCACCAACGTCGAACAAGGCAAGGCCATCCTTGCCGACTCCGGACTGAACTACATCGAGGCCAACAAACTCGACGACGCCGCGCGCAAGGCCGTCGCCGCCGCCAAGGGAGAAAACGCATGAGCATCATCGTCGACAGGGACTCACGAGTCATCTTCCAAGGCTTCACCGGTCAGCATGCCAGCTTCCACGCCGAGGAGGCGATGCACATGGGCACCCAGGTGGTCGGCGGCGTGACCCCCGGCAAGGGCGGTCAAGAACACCTCGGACTGCCGGTGTTCGACACCGTCGACGCCGCGGTGCGCGATGCCGGCGCCAACGTCTCGGTAGTCTTCGTGCCACCGCCCTTCTCCGGCGACGCCATCCTCGAAGCCATCGACGCCGGCATCGAGACCATCGTCGTCATCACCGACGGCGTACCCACCCAGGACATGGTACGCGTCAAGCGCTATCAAATCGGCCACGACTGCCTGATCGTCGGACCTAACACCGCCGGCGTCATCACCCCGGGTCAATGCAAGGCTGGCATCATGCCCGCGCACATCTACCAGCCCGGCCCGATCGGCGTGGTATCGCGCTCCGGCACCCTGAACTACGAAGCTGTCGAACAGATGAACGCGCTTGGCCTCGGCCAGACCACCAGCATCAGCATCGGCGGCGACCCGGTCAACGGCTGCGACTTCCTGACCATCCTGAAGCAATTCGACGCCGACCCGGAAACCGAGGCGGTATTGATGATCGGCGAGATCGGCGGTCAGCAAGAAGTTGAAGCCGCGCGCTGGGCCAGGGAACACATGGACAAACCGCTGGCCGCTTTCATCGCCGGCGCCACCGCCCCGCCGGGACGTCGCATGGGCCACGCCGGCGCCATCATCGCCGGCGCCGACGACACCGCCCAGGCCAAAATGGAAGCACTGGACGGACTTGGCGTCAGCGTAGTGCGCAACGCGGCGGATATCGGCAAGACCTTGAAAGGGCTGCTGAACTAACAGGATGTTAAAAAAGTCCTTCCATGGACTTTTTAACGAAGAAACCGGAAAATGCGATTTCCCGGTTCCTTCATTTTCAACAGCCTGCTAAGCGCCACTGACGCTTCCCGCCGCCACATCAGTTGCCCGTGGTTCGGTCGCGTGAAGCCCGAGGCAGGATACTGGAAATGCTCTCAGCATTCCCCACCTCCCCGTGGATTGTGCCGGGGCCAAGCCTACCGAGGGCATCCACGGCGTTCCCACGGACAGGTCACAGGCGACTGCCTGTGTACCTTCATGCCCCAACTGGACGCACCGGCGTCTCATCGGCTAATATCGAGGAATAATATTACTACCACCAAGGATAAGTCCGCGCCGTGGACGGATCATGCCCATGAAGAAAACACTCGCCGCGCTCGCATTGCTCCTGTGCCACATCGGCAATGCGCCAGCCCTCACGCTGGACAACCCAAAAGAAGAAGGCCGCTGCAGAGCCAGCTACAACCCCATCGACCGGATCGCTACCCTCCCCTGCGTAGCGGAAGTCGTCGCGGGCAAAACCACCTACCGCCGCGTCGAGATGCGCCTGGAACACCTGCAACCGCCTTTCTTCCTGCATACCCTCTCGGCGAACGAGACCCCACCACCCGATTCCGCCGACAGCGCCTGTATCAGCCATTTCGACGATGGCGCCACCGCACTGGACATGCCTTGCCTGCGCGTTCGGAATGATAAAAATAAAACTAACTTTCATATCGCAATGCGTCGGATCGCACCCGATGCCTCCGGAAGGGATCGATTCGTACTCACGCTGATCGAAGTGAAACCGGAACCCACATCGCCCGCGCCCAAGGCAACAAAAGCACGGGTCGTCTTGTTGCTGCATGGCATGAGCAGCGATGAAAACACTTGGAACGACTATGTGCGCCTGGAACCGGCCTTCGGCAACGCCTTCAGCCGCTGCCCGACGATCACCCTCGGCATCATCCGCGACCCGCTTGCATTACCACGCGAGGCGCCACCTCCCATTCAGTGTTTCCGCCTCCGCTTTGGCACCTACGATTCCGTTTCCGGCCGACGTGGCGTGGAAGGCAACCGGGCCTTTGGGCCGCGCAGCGGCGATTTCTCCAACTTCGATACCTTGGGCAGGGAGGTACGCGAAGCCATCCAGGCCATCTCGCGGCGCTATCGTGCCCGCTACGAAGTCAACCTCAAAATCGCCCTGGTCGCGCACAGCCGTGGTGGGCTGGCCGCGCGCGCCTTTCTTCAGGGTTCCCAGGGACAAAGCGAGAAAGACACCGTGGTCGCGCTGGTGACGACTGGCACGCCACATGATGGCTCGCCACTGGGACGTATCCACCGCTACCTACGCGATTATTGCCAGTATTCCGATGGTAGCCGCAGGGGTTCCTCTGGTTTTCTCGGCTTCTTTCCCGATGACTGCTACAACGATTGGCAGGTTGTCGATTTTCTCCGATCGAGAAGCAATTGCTCCCTGGATAATTTTATTCGCTTCTTTTCTTCCAACGGGGATCCCGATATCCTGGATGTCCGCCGGCCCACCATCGACGACCTGTCGGACGATTCTTCGTCAATCCGTCAAATTCAGGATGCCGCGCGCTCCCTGCCAACCCGCATCCAATACGCCGCGCTGAAGTACACCGGCATCGAGCTGGGCAGGCTGGCAAAGAGTTATCGAATCTTCGACTTGGCGGGTTTCGACTCTTGCGACCAAGTCTCGAAACAAGCCGAAAACTATCTGCTCTATCCAACCTACAGCAACCGGGGCGAGAACCTTGGCGATGGCATCGTGCCAGCTGCCAACCAAGCGTTTCCCACTTGGCTACCGGTTTCGGAATTCGCTCATAATCCAAGCGGCTGGCTACACATCGAAGAACCCAAGCCCTTGACCGGTCAGCAGGCACATATCTCCACCATGTTGGAATTCCTGCTGCATTGGGGCTTCTGAACGCGATGCCCGGACGCGGGAAACTACTCATCACGCTCTGCGTGCTGGCGCCGCTCGCCTTGTTCAGTATCGGTGTGGAACACGAGACAGCGAGCCAACGGGAAAAACCAACCGCAAATGGCAAGACGCGATCCACCCCGGCGCCAGCCCTCGCGCCACGCATGAGAATCGGTCGCGCTGGAAATCGCCCTGACATACCTCTATTGCCGGATCTGACCGATACCGCAATACGCCAGGACTACTACGACCGCCTGCTGAGCAAGGGCAGCAAGACATTGTGGTCACTCTGGACGCGCTACCTCGACAGCAGCGACCCAAACGAAACCATGGCCTGGCAACTGGCGGGCGAGGCCCTATCGCTCCGCTTGCGCGCGGATGCGCCCAACACCGTGTTGCAAGCCATCGCCACGGCATTGGAGGATCCCAGTGCATCGGAAGCACTGCGTCAGCAGCTACCACCGATGCTCGGCCGAAGCGCCACCCCACGGACCCTTGGCATCCTGCTGGCGAGAACCCGCGAGGAAAGCGACCCGGAGCAACGGCGACAATACCACGAAGCCATCTGGATCGCCGCCAATACCCGATGGAATGACCGCTTCCACCCGGAACTGTCGCCCCCCTTGGAAACCGCTTGGTCGCAACAACGGCAGGGCAGCCAGCCAAGTACATTGAACACCCTCGCCAGCGCCATCGCCCGCATCGGCGCCAACAGCGGCGTCGAGCTACTGTTGGATGCCCTCGCCAATGGCGGAAGCCTCGACGAAATCGGAGCGGACAAAAGCCCCGATGTACTCACCGCCGCGCAAGCACTGGCAACGGTACGCAACCCCGCCGCCGTGCCCCTTCTTCACAACCGCCTGATGCAGGCCGAAGTCGGCACCCCAATCTATCTGGCGAGCGGCAACGCGCTGGCCAATATCGGTGGAGAAGCCGCGACCCAAGCCCTGCTCGACTGGGCGCGCATCGCGTCGGACGACAGCGCGGGCTTGGCGCGCCGCTGGTTCAGCCGGATACGCGATACCGCCTCCATGGAAGCCGCGACGCGCTTCCTCGACGACAAGACGATAGCCCTCTCCCCGGCTATCCGCGAAGCCATCTCGGTCGCTTTGGGTCAAGGCGGTTGACTTTTGGAGATCTCGAAAAGTGCCTTCCATGGCATTTTCTCGTCGCAAAGAGAAATGCGATTTCCGCTTTGCTCACATTTTCCATCACTTATCGTGATCGAAAAGGGTGGGGCTATCTGGTCGTTCCGCATGATGAAATAGGCGAGGCACGCAAATTGGACGATTTCGAACATTTTAACCTGTTGATCTTGCCTGCTAGCCCGGAATGGCTGCTGCCAACCCATGAACGAGTCACAGGCAACCGACTACGCACCTTCACGCTAACCGCGTACTTTCACGACAAGATCCGACATTCTGGAGAAAAGACACTATAGTTGTCACAGGGGACCGGTGCCGGGGGCAACCCGACCCCTTTGCAATATCGTCACGGCCAGCTATTTGCCCGGCAATCGAACAGGTCGTCCGAACTGTTGATTGCACACACTCGTCCATCGGCGGTATTGCACGGAATCTCTATAGCAGGCCATTGAAAAATGGCATTTTTCAATGGCCTGTGTGTGGTACAGGGATGTACCGCCATTTTCGATAACTGCAAGTTATTGAAAATGACTTTTTCAACATCCTGTTAGGGGATCTCGAAAAGAGAAAATGCGATTTCCTCTTTGCTCACATTTTCCATCACTTATCGTGATCGAAAAGGGTGGACACCCCTGCCCCACTCGGGCATCTCAATTTTTCGAGATGCCCTTTATGGACAATAACTTAACATGGACTATCGCCGACGGCGGTATGTCCCCCGCGCCACGATCAACCCGGTAATCTTCATGCCGGGTTAATAGCCGGCTCCAGGAACGGAATGACGCACACGCTGAAATCCGGCCTTCTATTGGCCGTGACGATAAACCCATAGCGAGAATACGGCATGCCGAACCCCGTCAGCGACACCTCATCGAAACGCAAGACCGGCTTGGCGTTATCTGGCGGCGGATTCCGCGCAACACTGTTCCATATCGGCGCTCTGTGGCGCTTGAACGAACTCGGCTGGCTACACCGGCTGGATGAAATCAGCAGTGTCTCGGGCGGATCAATCACAGCGGCTTGGCTGGGGCTGAACTGGAAATCACTGGATTTCGCCAACGATGGCATCGTCAATAATTTCGAAACACTGATCGCTGAGCCGCTGGAGGCATTCTGCGCGCGCACCATCGATGTCGGCAGTGTCCTCGGCGGCCTGATCGCTCCGATCTATCATCCCGGGCAATTGATCACGCGAGCCTACCGCAAGCACCTGTTCGGTGACGCCACGCTGCGGGATCTGCCAGATGGAAAACACGCTGGGCCGCGCTTCACCCTGTATGCCACCAGCCTACAGACCGGCTCCAGCGTACGCCTGACGCGCGCCTATGTGGGTGACTACCGAGTCGGCCTGTTGCGCCGCGAGAAGATCCCGCTGGCCCAGGCGGTTGCCGCGTCCAGCGCCTTTCCGCCAGTGTTGTGCCCGATCCGCATCGCCTGTGATCCGAAGGCCTGGCAGCCCGTCGACGGTGCCGATCTCTACGTCCATCAAGACCTGCGCACCCAATTGTATCTGGCGGACGGCGGCGTCTACGACAATCTTGGCCTGGAGACGATCTCCAAGACTTGCCACACGGTGCTGGTCAGCGACGCCGGCGCGCCCTTGCGCATCGCGCATCCCAGCCACGTCCGCTGGTTTGGACAGTTGCATTACACCAAGCGCGTGTTCGACATCATCTCGGAACAGACGCGCGCCTTGCGCACGCGCAAGCTGATCGGCGACATCATCGACGCACGCAAGCAAGGCGCCTACTGGGGCATTGCCAGCAAGATCGGCGATTACCGGCTCGAATCCCAGGGTCTGAGGCCCGCGCTGACCAAGGATAATCGCGTGACATTGCAACTGGCCGGCATGCGCACTCGCCTGAACCGTTTCCATGCCGAGGAGCAAGGCCGATTGATCAACTGGGGCTACGCATTGGCCGACGCGGCAATGCGGCGTTACCTACCCACCGGCGACACACCGCCGGCGGCGTGGCCGCGGCCAACCTTCTCCCTGACGGACGATCGTCGATGAACCTGTGGTATCGAAGGGATGATCCCGACGACAGCCAACCGGGAAGCCACGCGCTGGTGATCGGCGTCAGCCACTATCGCTACCTACCCGATTCGCCGGAAGACGCCCCTCCAAGCGGCGCGGGCGAGACTCTCGGCCTCGCCAATGTCACCACGCCAGCAATCTCGGCCTGGCGCTTCGCCAATTGGCTGACCGCCGCCGACGGCTTCAACCAGCCGACCGCGCCGCTGGCCAGCGTGCGCCTGCTGCTATCGCCATCGAGCGCCGAGATCGACGAAACTCCCGCGCTCGGCGGGCTGGACGAAAACACGGTCGCGACACCAACGCGCGACAACGTGCTCGACGCATTGTTCGCCTGGCGACAAGACTGCAACCGGCGTCGCGGCAACATCGCCATCCTGTATGTCGCCGGGCATGGCATCCAGTTGAGCAAGGACGACAGCCTGGTGCTATTGCACGATTTCGCCCGCGCCCGCCGGGCCATTCTCGACGCAGCGATGGACATCGGCAACATCTGGCGCGCCATGGCGACGCCGAATGCCGCAGCCCGGCAATATTACTTCGTCGACGCCTGCCGCACACGCCCCGGGCTGTTCGACGCCTATCTGACCACCCCGGCCGGGGTCGCGCTGGACATCACCAAGGAAGGCGCGCTAGACAGCGCGCCGATCTTCTACAGCGCCTCGCCCCGCAGCCTGGCGCTGGGCCTGCCCGCCGAGGGCACGCTATTCTGTCAGGCCTTACTGGACTGCCTGAAGGGCAATGGCGCGGAACTGGATGCCGCCGGCGAATGGGTGGTCGGCACCGGCTCGCTGCTGCGTCACCTGCCGGCAACGCTCGAACGCCTCGCCGCCTGCCACCAGGCCACGCAGACGACCGTCATCGGCGGCCAATTGCGTGACGCAGTCCTGCACCGGCCGCGCGAAGCTCCCGATGTGTCACTGGGCATCAAGGTTTCGCCGCAAGAAGCCGCCGGGCACGCGCATTGCACGCTGGCCGACTTCAATGGCGAAACGGTATATGACCAGGAACCCGTTCCAACCGAGATCACCTTGAACGTCAAGGCCGGCCTGTATGCGCTACAGCTCGCGGTACGCGACGGCGACCAACCCGGCGCCAGCGTGCTTCGCCCATTCATGGCGCGCCCCCCCTCTCATCGCGAGGAGATCCGGTTATGAACGACACGGCCCAGGCCAGCCTGACCGTCATCGTGCCGGAATTACCCGGCGGCATGCTACCGATCAGCCTGCGCGACATGCGCATGCGCCTGCTAGGCACGGCATTTACCGGCCAACCCCTGCAACTCGCGCCCGGCGGCTACCTGCTGCAACTGGACACGCCGGATGGCAACATCCACAGCGTGGTCACCCAACTCGAAGCCGGCGACGACAAGACCATCGAGATCCCGGTCGGCGACACCACCGGGCTGGCCGAACGCTGGGAAAGACGACTGGCCGTGGAACGGACGCCGCGTGAACCCGAGATCCGCTCACTCGACAACGACATCACAGACTTTTCAAGCAATATGCCAGTCGGCGCCGGCGCGGCATGGATGGGCGGGAGCGGCGCGCCGCCTCCCATCGGGTTCACTCGGCTGTGGACTGTTGACGATGGTGAATGGCGAGCCGTCGGCGATCCCGAGATCGAGCTGCTGGACTCCGCCACGACGCCGAAGATCACCCGCGCGAAGGCCGAGATCCACGCCTTCGGCACCGGCATGCTGTATGCCGAACTGAAAAAAACCGGTAATCCGCCAGTGCTGGTCGCCTTGCCGATGGCGCGTGGCAGCGCGATCGACAGTTGCCGACTGGAGGTGGTCGATGACGGCGACACGCTGAAGGCCACCGCCACCCTGCTGCAATCCGAACGCGCCCGCCTGATCAGCGACTACCTGCAAAACAGTGCGGTCGAAAAAGCCGCCGAACTGCTGAACGACGCCGAGTCGCTGCTGCAAGCCAAGCTCCAGAACCCGCTGGAAGCAGCGCTCGGTGGCTACGCGCTGCTGCGACTCGATGCCCTGCCGGCACTCCATACCTGGCCGAAAAACCTTGCCAACTGGATCGGCTGGCTACCCGACGGCGCGATCATCCACGCCGAACAGATGGCCCGCCAGGGAGATCACCAGACCGCGATCGAATACCTGCTGAAGGCCGGCAAGCGCGGCCTACCGATGTTCAACGAAGGCCTGGACCTGCTGATCGGCCGGCTGCGCGACTATGTGCTCTATCGGCGGGACGACAGCATCGAAGAAGCACACAGCGAGGCCCTGCGAGCGCTGCTGAAACGGCTGTCGCCCTGGTCCTCGGCAATGAACCCGGAACCCCTGACACTGGTCATCGAAGGCCGCTCGCCATGCGACGATGGCGCGGCCGATGGCGACTGGACACCAATCAGCCTGACGCAACAGGATAGCCACGATGATTGAACTGACACTACTCCCCGCCGGCCACGGCGATTGCCTACTACTGGAATACGGCGAGGCCGACGAACGGTATCGCGTGCTCATCGATGGCGGCACAAGCGGCACCTGGAAACGCCTGAAGACACGCCTCGCCCGGTTACCCGTGGAACAGCGCCATTTCGAACTGCTGATTATCACGCATATCGACGCCGACCATATCGCCGGCGCGTTGAAACTGCTGGAAGACGAACACCTTGGCATCACCTTCAGCGACATCTGGTTCAACGGCTACCGTCATCTACCCGAGACACCGCTGGAATCGCTGGGCGCGGTACAGGGCGAGCGACTCACCAATCTGCTGCTCGACGACCAGCATCCCTGGAATCGGCATTTCGATGGTCGAGCCGTCCGGCTTCGCGCGCATGCCGGATTGCCGGTCGTCATGCTGCCCGGCGGGCTACGGCTGACGTTGTTGTCGCCCGACCAGAAAAAACTCGCCGAACTCAAACCCAAGTGGAAAAAAGAGATCCGCAAGGCCGGCCTCGACCCGCGCCAACCGCGGAACAAAGCCGAGGAACAGACACCGCCCCGCGGGCTCGAAGCCCTTGGCGGCGGCCTGCCGGACATCGCCCGCCTGGCCGATGCGCCATTCGACGAGGACGACTCGGTTGCCAACGGCGCAAGCATCGCGGTGCTTGCCGAATACGCTGGCCAGCGCCTGCTGCTGACCGGCGACGCCCATCCATCGCTGCTGATCGAGTCGATCAAGCGCCTGAACTGCTGGACCAACGAACCCCGTCTGCGACTCGACGCGCTTAAACTGCCACACCACGGCAGCAAGGCCAACCTCTCGACCGAACTCCTGAAGCTGATCGACTGCCCTCGCTACTTGGTCTCGACCAACGGCGCCTATTTCCGGCACCCGGACCCGGAAGCCATCGCGCGCATCGTCAAATACGGCGGCGAGCGGCCCGATGTGTTGTTCAACTACAAGACAGCTTACAACAAAGCATGGGGAAATCAGCGCCTGCAACGAGAACATGGCTATCGGGCGACTTATGCCGAGAACGACGCAAGCGGAATCGAGTTGAAGCTATAGCAGGCCATTGAAAAAATCCATGGAAGGACTTTTTCGAACTCCACCATCACGGCCAGTCGAACACCGGACCTTAGCCCGCATGTCCCGTCGGATAGACGCGCCCTAAATGTCACACATTCCCCGCAGCAATGTGCACGATTTATCAGGGCAATAGCTTCCTGAGCCATTCTCTCAGCTTGTCAGGGTGTACATGCGTTTCAGGTTCCACGCCATACA
>JALSSX010000027.1 GCA_026984055.1 Sedimenticola sp.
CGTTTTGCTTTCCGCCGTCCAATGAACCCCGATCTGCACCGACTACAGCCCTATCCGTTCGAGAAGCTGGCCTCGCTGAAGGCTGGGCTGACGCCGCCCGTCGGGCTGGATCACATCGCCCTGTCGATCGGTGAACCGCGTCATCCAACACCATCGCTGATTCAGGAGGCGGTACTCAGTCATCTACACGGGCTGGCAAATTATCCGACGACAAAAGGCCTGCCGGCCTTGCGCGAGGCGATCGCGGCCTGGTTGACCCGCCGTTTCGAGCTACCCGCCGGGTCGCTGGACGCAGAACGCCAGGTGCTGCCGGTCAATGGCACGCGCGAGGCCTTGTTCAGCTTCGCCCAGGCAGTGGTCGACCCCACCAAGACCCGGCCGCTGGTGATGATGCCGAACCCGTTCTATCAGATCTACGAGGGCGCGGCGCTGCTGGCCGGCGCGGAACCCGGTTTCCTGAACTGCGACGAGGACAATGCCTTCATCCCGGATTTCGACGCTATCGACGCCCTGGAATGGCAACGTTGCCAGCTGCTGTATCTGTGCTCGCCGGGCAACCCGACCGGCGCGGTGATCGATACCGCCACGTTGCAAAAACTGATCGATCTGGCGCACCGCTACGATTTCATCATCGCCGCCGACGAGTGCTACTCGGAGATCTATTTCGACGAACAACGACCACCGGCCGGCCTGTTACAGGCAGCTGCCGCAATCGGCAATACCGATTTCAAGCACTGCGTGGTTTTCCACAGCCTGTCGAAGCGCTCGAACGCGCCCGGGCTGCGTTCCGGCTTCGTCGCCGGTGACGCTACGATACTCGACGCCTATTTCCGCTACCGCTCCTATCATGGCTGCGCGATGCCGTTGCAACACCAGGCAGCAAGCATCGCGGCCTGGCGGGACGAAGATCATGTCTTCGCCAACCGCAATGCCTATCGCGAAAAATTCGACGCGGTGTTGGCGATTCTGAAGCCAGTACTGAATGTACAGCGCCCCGAAGCCGGCTTTTACCTGTGGGCCAGAACGCCAAATGCGGATACCGATTTCACCGCCGGCCTATATGCCAACGTCAACGTCACCGTATTGCCCGGCAGCTTTCTGTCGCGCGATACCACGAGGGGCAACCCTGGCGCCGGCCGCGTGCGCATGGCGCTGGTCGCCGAGCTGGACGAATGCGTGGATGCGGCCCAGCGTATCTACGCCTACAGCCACGGCCAGTCGAACATCGGATATGATTAACAGGCCATTGAAAAATGGCATTTTTCAATGGCCTGTGTGCGGTACAGGGATGTACCGCCATTTTCGATGACGGCAAGTCATTGAAAATGAAGGAACCGGGAAATTACATTTTTCGGTTCCGGAGTTGAAAAAGCCCATTGATGGACTTTTTCAACATCCTGTTAATTTGGCGCCAAACCAGGGCCTGGCGCACCCTGACTTCAGGCCAATCATGGACCGAGGCGTGGCGCTCAAGACAACAAGTTCTATATCGATGCCGAGTCAATAATATATCGAATCCATTCAATCATTCACACGAGAAACATCATGAGCGACATCATCCAGATCATCGACGAAGCCTTCGAACAACGCGCTGACATCACCCCGCGCAACGTCAACACTCAGGTGCGCGACGCGGTGATGGAAACCATCGAGCGACTCGACAGTGGCGAAATCCGCGTCGCCGAGAAACAGGACGGCGAATGGATGGTCAACGAGTGGGTCAAGAAGGCCGTGCTGCTGTCGTTCCGTATCCAGGACAACTGGTTCCAGAAGGGCGGCTTCACCAACTATTACGACAAGGTCGCATCGAAATACGCCGACTACAACTCGCGCGACTTCCGCGAAGCCGGCGTGCGCGTGGCGCCGCCAGCGGCCGCGCGCAAGGGTTCGTACATCGCCCCGGGCACTGTGCTGATGCCGTCTTATGTCAACATCGGCGCCTATGTCGATACCGGTACCATGGTCGACACCTGGGCCACGGTCGGTTCCTGCGCGCAAATCGGCAAGAACGTGCATTTATCCGGAGGCGTTGGCATCGGCGGCGTGCTGGAACCCCTGCAAGCCGCGCCAACCATCATCGAGGACAACTGCTTCATCGGCGCGCGTTCCGAGGTGGTCGAGGGCGTCATCGTGGAAGAAGGTTCGGTGATCTCGATGGGTGTCTACATTGGCCAATCGACCAAGATCTTCAACCGAGAAACCGGCGAGGTCAGCTATGGCCGCATCCCGGCCGGTTCTGTGGTAGTCTCCGGCAACCTACCCTCCAAGGGCGGCACATATAGTCTGTACTGCGCGGTAATCGTCAAGCAGGTTGACGAAAAGACGCGTGGCAAGGTCGGCATCAATGAGCTGCTGCGCGGCATCTGAACCGGGTCACGGCCGAGGCGCAAGCGTATGCGTGATCATTCCGACGTTCGACTGGCCATGATGATGAAGCCATGGAGACTGACATGATTACCCTGTATGGCATCCCCAATTGCGACACCATGAAGAAAGCGCGCAAGTGGCTGGAAGCGCGCGGTATCGAATACCAGTTTCACGATTACAGAAAGCAAGGCATCGATGCCAGTCAACTGCGCGCCTGGATCAGTGAGCTGGGCTGGGAAGCCCTGCTGAACCGGCGCGGCCTGACCTGGCGCAAGCTGCCTGCGGAAGCCCGCGACGCCATCGACGAGGACAGCGCCATCCAGGTGATGCGGGAGAACCCTGCCATCATCAAACGGCCAGTGCTGGATCTCGGTGATCGCCGCATCGTCGGTTTCAAGGAAGATTGCTACCAGGAGTTGTTCGACTGATGTCAGCCACACTCGAACTCGCCAAGGCCCTCATCGCCCGGCCCTCGGTGACCCCCGAGGATAGCGGCTGCCAGCAACTCCTCGGAGAACGACTGGCGGCCATCGGCTTTCGTATCGAGCCGATGCGCTTTGGCGATGTCGACAACCTGTGGGCGAGACGCGGTGACAACGGCCCGCTGTTTGCTTTCGCCGGGCACACCGACGTAGTACCGACCGGCCCAGCCGACAGATGGCGATTCGATCCGTTCACTCCGACGGAACACGATGGCCTGTTGTACGGCCGTGGCGCGGCCGACATGAAGGGTAGCATCGCCGCCATGGTCGTCGCCTGCGAAGATTTCCTTGCCACGCATGCCGAACACCGCGGCTCGATCGCCTTCCTGATCACCAGCGACGAGGAAGGCCCAGCCACCAATGGCACAGTCAAGGTCATCGAGACCCTGGAGGCGCGCAACGAGAAGATCGACTGGTGCCTGGTCGGCGAGCCTTCCTCCACCACCCGCCTTGGCGACGTGATCAAAAACGGTCGCCGCGGCTCGCTGAACGGCGAGCTGTGCGTCATCGGCAAACAGGGCCATGTCGCCTACCCGCATCTGGCCAAAAATCCGCTACACGCCTTTGCGCCGGTGCTCAACCAACTGATCGACGAGACCTGGGACCATGGCAACGTTTTCTTCCCGCCGACCAGCTTCCAGATCTCCAACCTGAACATGGGCACTGGCGCCGAGAACGTCATCCCGGGCGAGCTGCTCGCGCTGTTCAACCTCCGCTTCTCGACCGAACTCAACGCAGACGACATCCGGCGCCGTGTCACCGCGCTGCTCGACCAGGGTGATTTTGACTATGAGCTTAACTGGCGACTCTCCGGCAACCCTTTCCTGACCCCGGCCGGCGAACTGGTTGATGCCGCGCGCGGGGCGATCCGCGAGGTCGTGGGCCTCGACACCGAGTTATCCACCTCCGGTGGCACCTCCGACGGCCGCTTCATCGCCCCGACCGGCGCCCAGGTACTCGAACTCGGGCCACTGAACGCCACCATCCATCAAATAGACGAGTGTGTCGGCATTCAGGATTTGGACGATCTGAGCGCGATCTATCGAAAGATGCTGGATACCTTACTAATCGCGTGAATCCATGGCGCAAAGTTCGACGCCTCGTCATCAACCCCGCAAACAAACAACCCGCGCCATTCAGTGACCCAGCAAGGTGGCAGCCGATCGAAAGATATCACCAACACGAACGGCAACTCACAGTTTCTGTGGATAACTTTGTGAGTAGAGGATGGAAACAACCCGTCAGGGCGCATCGTGGTTCGCGTTCAGCCAGATCGACCACTTTCGATACAGAATCGAAAGGGGTAACCAGAATACGCCGACCCTGTCAACTTGTCCCTCTACCGAATATTCGTTTACAGTGGACCACAAGCCAATATTGAAGAACCATATCATCCATGGATAGACCCTCTCCATTGCGAAAATTCATCGGCATGCTGTTGCTGCTGTCCACCGCCGGCCTGATTCCGCTGGTTTCCCTGATTCAGACACTGTTCGGATAACACCATGTCGAGTGCGAAACGCTATAACCCCGATATCCAGCAGCTATCCGGCAAGGTGCGTGGCATTGGCCTGTACCTGCTGCCGATCCCGCTGGCGCTGGCGACAGTGATCGCGCTGTGGAAGGGCAGTCCGGGCGGCGTGATCGCCAATCTGGCCGGCTTTGCGCTATTCTCGTTGGCCGCCATCATGGCGCGCCGTGGCCTGCGTCTGGAGAACGAGTATCGGCAGCGTAAGATCGCCCGCGCGCCGGGCACGCCGTGGAAGTTCATCGCCGCAATGACCCTGGGCATCGCCACTGCGGTAACTGCCTGGCTTGGCACCCATTATGGCTTACTGATCAGTATCTTGTTTGGACTCGGCGCCCTTGGCGGCTTCTATCTGTTGTATGGTTTCGACCCCCGCCAGGATAAAACCGGCAAGATCTCGCTGGGCGTAACCAGCGAAGAGGTCATCGAAATGCTGGAAAAGGCGGAGAAGAAGCTCGCCGCCCTGGAAGCAACCGGCAAGCAGATCACCGAGCCGGCCTATTCGGCATCGGTGCAACGCATCGTTGCCGACGTGCGCAAGATCATCAACAGCATCGAGGAAGATCCCAGTGACCTGCCACGCACGCGCAAGTTTTTCAACACCTACCTGGACGGCATCCTGCGGGTCACCGATCGCTATGTGCGCGTTCAGCACGCCGAGCCGGACGCGGAACTGATCAAGGGCTTCACCACCCTGTTGCATGATTTCGAACAAACCGTACAGGCCCACCAATCCGAACTGCTGGAGAACGACCGCTTCGATCTGGATGTACAGATCAAGGTATTGGACACGCAGCTGAACAAAGAGAGTATTTCCTGAAGGAGAGCATGATGAGCGACAACGAACTATCCACCCTGGAAAAAGCTGACCAGGCATTACAGGCCAAGGCGGGCGAGAAGGTGCTCGCCGAAAGCAAGGCCGTCGGGCCGATCGAAAGCAAGATGGTCGTCTATAAGGAAGCCGATCCAGTGGCACAAGGCGAGCTGGACGCGATCATTGGCGAGATCGACATGAGCGACCGCACCTCGATCATCTATTTCGGCGCGAAAACGCAACAGAAGATGAGCCAGGTTTCCGAGAATATGCTGGAAGGCGTGAAGAATAAGGATCTGGGCACGGTCGGCGATTCGCTGAACAGCATGATCACCGCGATTCGCGGCTTCGATGTCGACGAACTGATGGAAAAACCCGGCTTCTTCGCCCGTCTGTTCGGCAAGGCCAAGCCGATCGCCAAGTTCATTGGCAAATACGAGGACGTGCGCAAGCAGATCGATGCCATCACCGACCAGCTCAACGAGCACAAGACCACCTTGCTGACCGACATCGTCTCGCTGGAGAAGCTCTACGACGCGAATATCGACTACTTCCACCAGCTCGAACTGTACATCTCCGCCGGCGAGGAGAAACTCCGCCGACTCGACGAGGAAGAGATTCCAAAGCTCGCCGAGGAAGCCGCCAAAGACACCGAAAGCATGTTGCAGGCGCAAGAACTACGCGACCTGCGCAGTGCGCGCGACGATCTGGAGCGCCGCGTTCACGACCTGCGCCTGACCCGTCAGGTAGCCATGCAGAGCCTGCCGAGCATCCGCCTGGTGCAAGAGAACGACAAGGGACTGATCAGTAAGATCAACTCCACGCTGGTCAACACCGTACCACTATGGAAGAACCAGCTCGCCCAGGCGGTGACCATCTTCCGTTCCGGGCGCGCCGCCGAGACTCTGAAGCGTTCCACCGACCTGACCAACGACCTGCTCGAAGCCAACGCCGAGAATCTTAAACAGGCGAACGCCCAGGTGCGCAAGCAGATGGAACGCGGCGTCTTCGACATCGACTCGGTGAAGAAGGCCAACCAGACACTGATCGACACCATCAACGAAAGCCTGCGGATCGCCGACGAGGGCAAGAAGTCCCGCGCCGCCGCGTTGCAGGAACTAAAGACGATGGAACACGAGCTGCGCGATACCCTGCTGTCGGCAAAGGCGAAGACCGATGCACTACCGGCGACCAGCGCCGATGGCACGGACAAGGGAGCAAGCTGATGGGCCTGTGGGACAAACTCTTCGGTGAGTTCGTCGATGTCATCGAATGGCTGGACGACAGCAGCGACACCATGATGTACCGCTTCGAGCGCTATGGCAACGAAATCAAATACGGCGCCAAGCTGACGGTGCGCGAATCGCAAAACGCGGTATTCGTCAATGAAGGTCAGGTCGCCGACGTGCTCGGCCCCGGCATGTACGAACTGGAAACCAAGAACCTCCCGGTATTGTCGACGCTGCAACACTGGGATCATGGTTTCGAGAGTCCGTTCAAAGCCGAGGTCTATTTTTGCAACATGCGGCGCTTCACCGATCTGAAATGGGGCACCAAAAATCCGCTGATGCTGCGCGACAAGGAATTTGGTGGCGTGCGCCTGCGCGCCTTCGGCAGCTACGTGATGCGCATCGCCGACCCAAAGCTGTTCATCCAGGAGATCACCGGCACAGACGGCCACTTCACCACCGACGAGATCACCAACCAGTTACGCAACCTGATCACCTCGCGCTTTGCCAGCATCGTCGGCAAGGCGGATATCCCGGTACTGGATCTCGCCGCCAACTACGACCAACTCGGTGAATTCATCACCACGCGCATCGCGCCAGAATTCTCCGCCTATGGGCTGGAATTGACGAAGATGCTGATCGAGAACATTTCCCTGCCTCCCGAGGTCGAAGCCGCGCTGGACAAACGCACCAGCATGGGCATGATCGGCAACCTGGACAAATACCTCAAATTCCAGACCGCCGAGGCAATGCAAAACAGCGCCACCGGTGGCGGCAGCGCCATGGGCGACGCCATGGGCATCGGCGTCGGCATGGCGATGGCCGGCAAGATGGCCGAAAACCTGCAATCGACCGGCGGCGCGTCCACGCCCCCGCCCTTGCCCGGCCAGACCGCCTACCATGTCGCCATCGACGGCAAGACACAAGGACCGTTCGCCGGCGATGCGCTCAAGCAGCTCGCCGCCAGCGGCAAACTGACCGATACCACATTGGTATGGACCGACGGCATGAACGACTGGCAACCCGCCGCCAAGGTCGATGCGCTGAAACCCCTGCTCGGCCCAGCCACGCCGCCCCCACTGCCGCCGCGGTGAGCGAAAGCGAAAAAACCAGCCCGCCGCCCGTCCAGCAAGCCACCTTCCCCTGCCGTCAGTGTGGCGCGGCTTTGCACTTCGTCCCCGGCCAGGGTTCACTGGAGTGCCCGTGGTGCGGCTATGAATCGCCGGTCGAGGAAATCCAACTGGAGATCCGCGAATACGATCTCAACGAAGCCATTCAGGCACTGCACAAGGCCGAGAAGGCCCTTCCCGACACCGAGACCCTAGCCCACTGCGACACCTGTGGCGCTGAATTCCAACTCGACGCCAACGTCACCTCGGGCGACTGCCCGTTCTGCGGCAGCCCGGTGGTCACCGCCGCCGATCAATATCGACTGTTCAAGCCGCGCTCCCTGCTCCCATTCAAGGTCGACCGCAAGCAGGCGCAGGACGCCTTCCACAAATGGCTGGGCAGCCTATGGTTCGCGCCAAACGCCTTGGTCAAGCACGTCCGTGCCAGCGAAAAGCTCACTGGCATCTATCTGCCCTATTGGACCTTCGACAGCCAGACGACCACCCAATACAGCGGCCAGCGTGGCGACATCTACTATGTCACCGTGACCGTGCCTGTCGTCGTCAACGGTCGCCGAACGATGCAGCGCCGCCGCGAACCACGCATCCGCTGGACACCAGCCAGCGGCTTGGTGCGCCGCCATTTCGACGATATCCTGGTCGGCGCCACGCAGACCCTGCCACGCAC
The DNA here is from genome assembly GCA_026984055.1 of Sedimenticola sp. Classification (GTDB taxonomy): domain Bacteria; phylum Pseudomonadota; class Gammaproteobacteria; order Chromatiales; family Chromatiaceae; genus JALSSX01. Next base: position 8,218 of record JALSSX010000027.1, read on the forward strand.
CATCACCGACAACCTACAACCCTGGGATCTCGACGCGCTGGTTCCCTATCAGGACGCCTACCTCTCCGGCTTCCGCAGCGAGGTCTATCAGGTGAAGGTCGACGAAGGCTTCGACCTCGCGCGACGAATCATGGACAATATCATCCGCGCCGATGTCAGACGCGACATCGGCGGCGACCAGCAACGTATCCATCGCATGCATACGCAACATGCGCATTCCACGTTCAAGCACATTCTGCTACCGGTATGGGCCGCGGCTTTTCGATATCGCGGCAAGAGCTACCGCTTCGTCATCAACGGTCGCACCGGCCGGGTACAGGGCGAGCGCCCGTATAGCTGGATCAAGATCATGCTGGCGGCAGTCGCCGGGATGGCATTGCTGGCGGGGGCGCTGTATGTGTTCAGCGAATACAGCCAGCAAGGCGCGGCAAGCGTCAACTACCACAGCCAGGATTATTACCGTTATTGACCCGGCATGGACTTCAGCTCGGCCCGAACTCACTTCACAGGCCGTTGAAAAATGGTATTTTTCAACGGCCTGTGTGCAGTACAGGGATGTACCGCCATTTTCGATGACGGCAAGTCATTGCAAATGAAGGAACCGGGAAATCGCATTTTCCGGTTCCGTCGTTGAAAAAGTCCATGGAAGGACTTTTTCAACATCCTGTTAGGGACTGTTAACACGAAACCCAGGCCGGCCAGGCCGTATTCCAAGCCATTCTCCGCCCGATGACTGGCAAGTACGCGAAAGGCGTTGCAGCCAGCCATGCTCGCCAGCGCGCTCTCGAAGACTTCAAAACCGGGTAGACCGGATTTATCCTGTTCCTTAGCCCGGATTTCTCACCGGGTCACGTAGCGAGGCCGCTCAAGGTGGTGTGATGACTGGCGTTCGCGACCGAGGGCCGCGCAGGCGTAGTCGACACTACGTCGAGCAGCCCGACCGGGTGAACGCCAGTCAGCGCGCCGCATTGGGCGGTCGCAGTCGTGAACGGGTGAGAAATCCGGGTTAGGGTCTCGGCAACGAACAACTCGCTCAGTTCCGACGGCTACGGGATATCCGAAGCAGGACGCTGGAAAGGCTCCCGGCTTTTCCAGCGTCCCCCGGGCATACCGAGGCCAAGCCTACAAGGACTTATTCACAGCGTTCCCATGGAGAAGTCGCGGGCAACCGGCGACGAACTTTCATGCTGACCCGGATTTCAACGACACGCGGCTCGGCGTGACATCGAGTCGATGCGGGCCAGCATCGCCGGCCAGATCCGCTGCCAGCAACAATCGTGGTCGAAGCCTTCGAAAAGCATAAAGCAGGCATGTGGCAACCGTGACACCATTTCCCCGATCAAAGCGGCCGGAACCGCCCGGTCACGGCCCGCCGCCAGATGATATTGCTGGATTTCGGACGACAACGACGGCTGGTGGGCCGGGTTCAGCGAACCACTCAGCGGGGAATAGCCATGCCACGCGGCCCAGGCATCGATATCCAGGTTGCCGGCCAGTGTCACCAAGGTCTCAGTTTCGGCAAAACGCGCGGCGAGCAGCATCGCCAGCGTGCCGCCACCACTATGGCCGATCAGTACCAGGCGCTTGTACCCCCCACCGTCGAGTCGTTCGCGCAGCACGCTGGCCAAGCTCTCAACCACGCCGCTGGAATAGCGACCCATCGTCCAGTGCCAGGGAGTGCAACGCGCGCGCTTCGCCAGCCCGTGATAACAGGGCCGACCGAGGTACAGGCTGGGGCGGGCATCCAGGGCCATCAGGTCGAGCACTACCGAACGCGGCGAATCCGGATCCTCGGCGATACGGTCGACACGCGCCCACGGGCGACCATCGCCACCGATATACACATGCAGAACATCGCCTCCGTGAATACGGTTGCGATAGACGACGTGTTGGAAGGGTTGGCCGACCCGAGTTTCACGAACAAGGCCAAGCCGGCTGGCAAGCCAATCAACGCGCTCCGCCGGCGTGCCGCAGCCGACCAGAAAAAGCGCAAAAAACACGATGAGGAACAGTTGCGCAGACCGTTGAAAAACATGGCTTTTCAAGAATCCACGCGCGGTACGAGAAAGAGTCGCCACTTTCAAGGACGACCGCTCATGATGGGATTGAAACACCCTGGATCATAAAAGGCTGCCAGTGGTTAGGCTCCGGAATGTCCGAGAGGCCAGACCCACAGAGACATATTCACAGTGTTCCCGCGGATGGATCACAGGCAACCGACAAGCGACTTTCACGCACACAGGCCGTTTAAAAATGGCATTTTTCAACGGCCTGTGTGCGGTACAGGGATGTACCACCCTTTTCGATGACCGCAAGTCATTGAAAATGAAGGAACCGGGAAATTGCATTTTCCGGTTCCGTCGTTGAAAAAGTCCATGGAAGGACTTTTTCAACATCCGGCTAAAGCTCGATGCGCCCGCCCAGGGAAATGACATACTGTGAATAGCCATCCAGCCCTAGCACGGTATCGTAATTGACGAACAACTGCGCGCCGCCCGGCAATACCACCGACAGCCCGAACCCGAGCTTGAAATAGTCCCGATCCGGCTCATCACTGGTCGCGCGCAGGACGTTCTGGCGCGGGTCGGCGATATAGGTCGCGGTGATCTCCTCGGCATTGTTCTCGAACTCATGCACCCAGGCGACCCGCGCTTGCGGCACGACAACGCCAAAACTATGGCTCAGACTGCGCGAAACGCGCGCCCCGACGACACCGGTGAACGATTTCCAGTCCTGGCCATCGACGCTCAGGTTCAGGCCGGAGGCCTCCGCGCCGGATTCCCGATAGCCATCGACATCGACATCCAGATAGGTCAGGCGGGCATAGGGTTCCAGGTTCCACGGACCGGTATTCCACTGGTAACCGGCGCCAAGACTCAAGGTCAGGTCACTGCTGTCCGTGCTGCCAGTGGCTGTCTCGTTGATCGTCGCAATCGCCGGATTGCGCGACGGGATAAAGATGCGCCGACGGATATCGTAATCCTGCGTGCCGTAGCCGATCAGGCCGTCGACATAGAATGGCCCCTGATACCAAGTGCCATACACCGAGGCGCCCCAGCCATTCGAGTCCACGCCACCACCGGATACGCTAGCGGAATGATTGAAACTGCTGGAAACATCGCTATAAGTCAGCAGGGCGCCGGCAATCAGGTGATCGCTGAAACGATAATCCGCACCGGCGGCAAGGTTCAGGGTATCAAAATCGAAGCTATCCGTGCGCTCGGTAGCATTCCTGTCACCGCCACCGACATCCGCGCTGGCGAACGCGCTGAAGCGCCCCCAATCCGCTCCGTCACCAGCAGCGCCACCACGTAGTGACCGACTCGGCGTGTAGAAACCGCTTGCCGCCAGCCCTTGCCGACTATCGGGTATCAGGCCGGACACCGAAAAACCGCTCACGCCACGCCGCACCGCCACCAGCCGTGACAAGGCGCTGTTGATGCTGTTGCTCGCCAATTCAGCAGCCATCGACTGTGTCGAGGCATACTCCTCCGTGGCAATCTGCTGCAGGGAGTTCGCCAGTTCATCACGCGTCAGGCCCAGGCTGTTGCCTGTCCCCCCGCCGTTGTCCAACACATCATTCGCCGTCTGTACCATCGCGCTACAGGTATCGAACAACGGCACCGTGCCCGGTTGCGTGCCCGCCGCGATAAAGCCGCCGCAAGTGATCTGCACCGCATCGCCGGTATCCCGCTGCAACTGAGTCTGGCCGATACTGCCCAGGGGTTTCCGCGCCGGCGACAGCTCCTCCGCCATCATCGTCCGCCACGCCATCAACGACACAATACAGCATACCGCCACGCAGGCACTGGATAACCGACGCCAAAACACCGCCGGAACCCACTCATCCCTTCGAACCCGTGAAATCCTCTCAGACATCCTAACCCCCTTCAAAATAGAAAAAATACGATAAGAATAAATACTCAACGCCATGTCCCCTTTTTTTATTCCCTATTTTCCACCATGAAAAAGGCTGGCGGTTTTGCCAATGATTTTTAAAGCATGGACCCTATCCGGAACATGGACAATAGGGAAAACCCGCGACAACGAATCTTGTGAATGCAAGCCACGACAAATCAGCTAAACTGAAATCGACGCACAAGTATCCGAGGAGATATGGCCACATTGGACGTCGTGGAATTTTCAGGAGCCGCCAGCATGCCGGACAAGCGCCCCCCACCTCCTTCTAGGTCGAGATTCAATATCTCGCTGATGCTCACAACCACCATGTTGGTCGTTGCCCTGTTATCGGCCTGCAATACCCAGTCCACGCGCGGTATTGCCGCAGGCGCGCGCGACGCGAACAAGCTATTCATCGTCGATTGCCTGCTGCCGGGCCAGATCCGCCAGCTCGGCTCCGGCGCCATCTATATCTCGCCACGCCGGCCAATCAAAACCACCGCAGCGGATTGCGAGATACGTGGCGGTGAGTACATCGCCTATGACCGCGCCGACTACCGCACCGCGTTGAACGTCTGGCTGCCGAAAGCAAAAGCCGGCGACCCGGAAGCACAGACCTATATCGGCGAGATCTACGAGAAGGGCCTAGGACTACCATCCGATTACGAGATCGCGGCCATCTGGTACCGACGCGCGGCAAAACAGGGCTTCTCCCGCGCGCAGACCAACCTGGGCTTTCTCCATGAGAAAGGACTCGGCGTCGAGCAGGACATCACAACAGCGCTGAACTGGTACCGCAAGGCATCCGGTCTGAGCACGGACGAACTCCAGTTCGCCTCGGCTATCACCATCTCCCAGGCGGACAAGCAGGCATTGGGCGTGTTACGCAAACAAAGCGCCAAGCGGAAACACCAAGTCAAACACCTGAAGAAACAGCTCGCCGCGACCAGAAGCCAATTACGCAGGCAGCAGCGCGTATTGAAAACCACCCGACGCCAGGCGACGAACCTGCGCAAGCAACTGCAAGGGGTGCCCGCAGCCCGGCCCGACGCGAACGGCAACAGCGAAGAACTGCACCAGGCACTACGGGAGAAGGAACGCCGACTGGACAGCCAGACGACAGCCATCGCCAGCCTGGAAACCCGCCTGAGCCTGCAACATCATCAACTTGGCGATGAGTTGCGAGACACGCGTCGCGACGTCCAAGCCAAGGCCGAGACCATCGCTGAATTACGCCACGAACTCGCGGCCCGGCAAGCCGCCCTGGATCAGGCTCGCCAGCACCTGACACAGCGCATCCGCTCGCGGGGCAACCGACACCCCCTGGATCGCGCGCGCGATCGGCAACAACTCGCCGACGCCCGACAGCGATTGAAGGACAGCAACGCGCGGATAACGAAACAGCAGGGTGAACTGACCCGGCTGAAGGCCAAGCTGCAACTGCGTGAAGGCAAAGTCGGTTCACTGCGCTCGGAAATACGCCAGCTCCAGCAGAGCCAACACGAATCAGCGCAACGACTCGCCGCGCTGAAGCGCCATCGCGAACAAGCTCTCGCATTGCGCCAGGATATCTCGGAAAAGGATGCGGCGATCGCCAGACTAAACGAAGCCCTTTCCCACAGCCGATACCGGATCGAAGCAATGCGCGACCAGTTGACCAAGCTGACGCCGACACTTCGACTCGAACAGAACTCACTGAACGCAGCACGCTCGGCTTTGAAAACGAGCCAGCGAGAATTGGCGACCCGGGAGAAACAGGTCGAGGCGCTGAACAATCTGCTCACCGGACGGGACGTGGAGCTGGAGCAGCGTCGCGCGCAGATTCGCGAGCTACAGGCTCAGACCAAGCAATACAAGCAACGCCTTGCGGAGATCGAGGCGCTACAGCTCACCGACGATAGCGAGGGACCGGTCATCGAGATTCTCGACCCGCCGATGGTCGTCACGCGTGGCGGCGTGCCTGGCGCGCGCCTGCGCGCCGGCACGCGGGAACGCCGCATCATTGGTAAGATCACCGCGCCCGCCGGCCTGCGCAAGCTGACCTTCAACGGCATCCCGATGGGCACTGACGACAATGGCCTGTTCCAGCACCATGTCAAGATCGGCGGCCAGAGAGTTTCGATCAAGATCGCCGCAACCGACAACAAAGGCCGCCAGGCAAGCATCGTATTCTATCTGGAACCCAAGCTGCGCACCGCGCGCATCGCCCGGGACAAGCTGAGCGCGGAGGGCTTCATCCAAGCCCGACCCAACCGGCTTCGCGGCAAGGTGGATTTCGGCGACTACCATGCGTTGATCATCGGCAACAACGATTACGAACACTACCCCAAACTGGCGACCGCGATCCGCGACGCGCGCGATACCGAGGCATTGCTACGGGAAAAATACGGCTTCCACACCACCCTGCTGCTGAACGCCAACCGCTTTGACATCCTGTCCGCGCTGGCCGAACTGCGCGAAAACCTGAAGGAAAACGATAACTTCCTGATCTACTACGCCGGCCACGGCGAACTGGACCGGGTGAATTCGCGCGGTCACTGGCTACCGGTCGACGCACGACCAAACAACCCGGCGAACTGGATATCGAACATCGCCATCACCGATATCCTCAACACCATGTCGGCAAAGCACATCCTCGTGGTCGCCGATTCCTGCTACTCCGGCGCGATGACGCGCACCTCCATCGCCCGCCTGCCGCCGGACATCTCCACCAGCCAGAAGTTGGAATGGCTGCGGGTGATGACCAAGGCGCGCTCGCGCACGGTACTCACATCGGGTGGCCTGCAACCGGTGCTCGATCAGGGTGATGGCGGGCACTCGGTATTTGCCAAGGCATTCCTCGACGCACTGGGCAGCAACACGAATGTGCTCGAAGCGGACAAGCTGTATTACGATCTGTTCGGCACGGTACAACAGAGTGCGGCCGAGTACGGCATCAGCCAGCGACCGGAATACGCGCCAATCAAGTACAGCGGTCACGAGGCCGGCGTGTTCTTCTTCGTCCCGACGGGCTGAACGCAAATCCATGAAGGCATTGCGGCACGCGATCGACCGCTACCAGCGGGGCGACCTGACCCTGGAGGCGCTGGGCAGCGAGATCCAGAACCTGGTCCAGCAGGACAACACCCAGGCGCCGGCGATTGGCGAATACATTCGCCAAGTGGCAGAGCACAGCGTGCTGCGGCCCGATGCCTGTCATTTCCTGTTGCGCAAGCTGGAAACACCCGCCGCCGACAGCGACGAAATCACCGTCACGCGGACCAGCGCATCCCGCGCCCGGACAACCCGGAACCGCATCGCCACGCCGGCGATCGTCCCGCCACTGCAACCCAGTGACACGGATTTCGGCATCGGTTCAGTATTGAAGGGCCGCTTCGTCATCGAGGCGATACTCGGCCAGGGCGCGATGGGCGTCGTCTACAAGGCGCGCGACTTGCGCCGCGAGGAGGCCCGCGACAAGGAACCCCACGTCGCGATCAAGGTACTCAGCGAAAACTTCCAGCATCATCCGGACGCCTTCATAGCGCTCCAGCGCGAGGCGAAGAAGGCGCAGAAGCTGGCGCATCCCAATATCGTCACGGTATACGACTTCGACCGCGACGGCGAACGCATCTTCATGACCATGGCGCTGCTCGAAGGGCAGCCATTGGACAAGCGCCTGGCCAAGGCCGACGGTCAGCCCTTCCCCGAGGACGAGGCACTGTCGTACATCCTACAGATGAGTCGCGCGTTGGCCTATGCGCACGAACAAGGCATCGTACATTCGGACTTCAAGCCGGGTAATGTATTCATCACCGACGACGGCGTGGCCAAGGTCGTCGACTTCGGTATCGCGCGCGCCGCGAAACGTCCCGACGCGCTGCCAGCCGACGCCACCGTGTTCGACGCCAGCTCCCTGGGCGCGTTGACGCCCGCCTACGCGAGTTGCGAGATGCTCGACCAACGTGACGCCGATCCGGCGGACGATGTATACGCGCTTGCCGTCGTCACCTACCTGTTGCTCAGCGGCTTCCATCCGTTCGACCGGCTGCCCGCGTCCAGCGCCAAGGCCTTGCGGCTCGAACCGGCGCATTCCGAAAAGATAGCGGCCAAGTACCGCAAGATCCTGTTCCGCGGACTGGCCTTCGAACGCGAACAACGTACCCCGAACGCGAAACAGTTCCTGCACGAAACCGAACAGGTCGACGCCGGGAGGAAACGCCTGTGGCGGACGCTGGCCAGCGGCATCGGCATCGTTCTGCTGGTGTTGCTCGCGCTGATCTACCAGGCGCGCTTCCATGCCACGCCTCCGCCTCTGGAGGCGGTACTAGAAGACACCGCCAGCCTGCCGCTGGAGCAACAAACACGCGTGCGGCGCTTGTTGGATGTCGCCAAGGTACACGCCATGGTCGGGCGCATCACCGAACCGCCAGGCAGCAGCGCCCTTACCGCCTACAAGCAGATTCAAGAGCTGCATCCGAACAACCAGCAAGCCTATGAAGGCCTGAAGGGAATCGCCGACCGACTCCAGCAGCAAGCGCGGGACGCATTACAACGGGGCGAGACGGAAACCACCGCCGAGCTGATCGAAAAGGGGCTGGAAGCCATGCCGGGCCATCCCGGCCTGCTTGACTTGAAGACAGCGCTTTTGGAAAACGAATAACCCTGGCTCAGGCGATGCCAAGCCCCAGCGGATCGTTCGGGTCCATGCCGTCCATGAACGGCTTTTTCCGATCCGTATTCGTCACCTGATACACCAACCCGATCCAGTCGCCGACGATGGCCTCAGCGGTATCGTGCCAAGTATTGTCGAGACGCGCGGCAACCAGCGCCTCCGGAAACTCAGGATGTGTTTCGTCGGCCCGCATCGCCGCCAGCAGAAGCAGGCGATACTCGTTCAGGATGGCCTGCTCGCGTGGCCGCAGAAAACCATGCGGAAACTCTGGGTAGTCGAGGCGCTGGCCGGCGGCATACAACAACACCTCACGCTTGTATTCCTTCAGCAACGAAACTGTGTCGTACTCCGGATGCCCCTGAAAGAAGACGAAGCGGAAGCCATCCTCGCTGGTGGCCAGATGCACGCCGGCCGATTCGCTCTCGACCAGCACGCGCAGGCCGGCCGCGTCGAACTGCGAGCGCAATACCGCGTTCCAGCGCGAATGCGGCACATGGAAACAGGTATTCACATCAGCCACCAGCGGATGACTGGAAACGACGCGATGCGGGTAGACGCCCCAGATCTTCTTCTCTTGCGGCACGCGCTTCTGACCATGGCGAAACTCGACCACCGCATGCGTCGCGAGGCACGAACACAGTGTCGAGGTCACCTCCGCCGCCGCCCAGTCGATGATCTCGATCAATGGTTCCCAGAACGATTGCGTCGATAAATCCGGACCGACCACGTTCGCCCCGGTGATGATCAGCGCATCCAGCCCTTGCTCGCGAACCGCGTCGAAGGATTCGTAATAGCGTTTGATATGCGCGCGCGCCTTCTCGCCACGTTCCAGTTGTGGCAGCGTGAACGGATGCACATAGAACTGCGCGATCGGGTTGCTCTCGCCGACCAGGCGGAAGAACTGACGTTCGGTCGCGGCCAGCGCTGCGTCCGGCATCATATTCAACAAACCGATATGCAGTTCGCGAATATCCTGATGCCGGGCCTTCTCCGACGGCAGGATACTCTGACCCTCGGCGCGCAGGCGCTGGAAGGTCGGCAAATCATTATGGGCGACCAATGGCATGATTCATCCCTCCCGGGCGATGGCGGTTTCGAGCAGAGCGATAAAATCGGCCTCGTCACGCACCCGCGCGACCTCATCGGAGGTCACGGTATAACCATGCGGTCCAGCAATGGACTCGTAACGCGGGATGCGCGAATGGAACAGATGCGGAAAAATCCAGCGGGTGAAGTCGTCCGGGTCCATCTGCGCGGCATAATCCAGCGCATGCTCATCCAGATAGCGTCGCAGATGCTCATTCAAGAAATCGGGACGATAATAGAGCGGCTTCGGCGCGCTCTGCGCGCGATTGATCAACTTCTGTTCCTCCTCGCTGTCGGTCACCTGGATATACAGCAGCAGCGTATGCTCGACGAGTAGATCGATGACACCCGGTTCCTCCAGTTCGCACAGACTACCGCCAACATCGTTGACGAAATGGTTATAGCCGTAGATCGTCCGGGCCTTGCGGATGAAATCCGGTACATCGTACATTGCATCGATCTCGGCGCGACGATAACGCGCCTGACGCTCGCGGAAGTCCTCCAACGGAACGCCGCCCAACTCTGGATTGCCCAGCTTGCCGACATAGCTCAGTACCGGGCCGAGATCATGCACCTTGATATTGTTGCGGATATAGATCCAGTCGTTGCGCAACAGATCATGCAGAAATGGCACCCGCATCGCCTGTTGCTTGATGATGTCCAGGATCGGCTCATCGAGATAGCGCGTGCCGATGCGGTAATCGCCAGAATAGTGGAACCAGTCGTGGCCGCGCAGCATCGCCGACAGATAGGTCTTGCCGACGCCGGACATACCCAGCAGGGTCACCTTCTTGTGCTTCCAGTTGCGGAATGCTTCTACGGTAAACTTCACGAACGACGCTCCAACGGATGTTTTCCCTATTCTGCCACAGGCGATGACACAATACCGCCACCGACATATCAGCCCGGATTTCTCACCGGGTCGCGTAGCGAGGCCGCTCAAGGGGGTGTGATGGCTGGCGTTTGCGACCGAGGGCAGCGCAGGCGTAGTCGACACTACGTTGAGCAGCCGACCGAGTGAACACCAGTCAGCGCGCCGCATTGGGTGGTCGCAGTCGTGAACGGGTGAGAACCCCGGGCTAGGATGTCGACAGCCTGTTCTGCGAACTGAGCATGCGTGGAGCAGACGATGCTATTCAACCTGTGGGGTAACGCACTGCAAGGCCAACAGTGCTGGAAAGAGGCCGAGCGGCGCTACCATCAGGCGCTTCGACGCGACAGCGCCAACCCCGACTACCTGAACAACCTTGGCATGCTGCACACCCACTGCGGCGACGACGAACAAGCGGCAACATACTACCTTCAGGCATTGGAAGCCGGCGAGCCGCACGCGGACCGCCTGTTCAACTTCGCCAGCGCCTGCCTGAAGCTGGGTCGGACCGACGAAGCCATCGCCTACCACCGCGCCGCGTTGCAAGAGAACCCACGGCAGGACGAAGCATACTACAACCTCGGCATGACCTACTATGCCAACACGCGAGCAGCGGATTCCGCCAAGGTATTCAACGCTTGGCTACGCCACGATCCCGACAACCCGATGGCCCGGCATCTGGCCGCCGCGGCACGCGGCGCCAGATTGGAGCGAGCGCCGGACAGCTACGTCAAACAGGAATTCGACCAGTTCGCCGACAGCTTCGACACTCGCCTGGACAAACTCGGCTATCGAGGCCCACAACTGATTCTGGAAGCACTGCCGGCCGAAACGCGCGCGGCGCGAGGCAGTCTGCGAATAGCCGACGCCGGCTGTGGCACCGGACGTTGCGAGCCATTGCTTCGCCCGCTGGCGCGCCGCTTGCTCGGCGTGGACCTGTCGCCTCGCATGCTCGACCGGGCACACGGGCAGGCGCTCTATACGCAGCTCGTCGAGGCCGATCTGGAATGCTATCTCCAAGGCCAGCCAGCCGGCTTCGATATGATCGCAAGCGCCGACACACTGAACTACTTCGGCTGTCTCGATAAGATATGCGCCGCGCTACGCCACGCGCTGGCATACTGGTTTTCACACTGGAGCAAGTCCCAGAGGATGGTCTCGACCAGGACTACCGGCTAAGTCCAAACGGGCGTTTCACGCATGCCCAAGCCTATGTGATCGAAGCACTCGAATACGCTGGCTTCGACGACATCCGGCCACGCGATCGGATCATCCGCTAGGAAGTGCAAAAGGACGTGCATACACATGTCATCACGGCCCGGCAATCAACAAGGCGCCAGATTCGCATAAGCAACAACCAGCCACTTGCTGCCAGCCTGCTCGAAGTTGACCTGCACGCGGGCCGATCGGCCCTGTCCCTCGGCATTCAACACCACCCCTTCGCCGAATTTCGGGTGCAGCACGCGTTGGCCAAGACTGAAGCCACTGCCCTCCTCTGCGCCGCTGGTCGCGCCAGCCGCGCGCCACGGTTGGCTCGTCTGGGCAACGGCACGCACCTCTTCGACCAGCTCGGCGGGGATGTCACGCAGGAAACGCGACGGCATCGGGTAATCTTCCTGACCGTGCATCCGGCGTGATTCGGCATAGGTCAGATAGAGCTGCTGCATGGCGCGGGTGATGCCAACGTAACACAGGCGGCGTTCCTCTTCGAGGCGTTCCGGATCTTCCGCCGACATGCGATGCGGGAACAGGTTCTCCTCCACCCCGGCGATGAACACCAGTGGAAACTCCAGCCCCTTAGCCGAATGCAATGTCATCAATTGCACGCAGTCCTCGGAGGCGCCGGCCTGTTTCTCGCCAGCGTCCAGCGCCGCCTGGGTCAGAAAAGCCGACAGATCATCGGCGTTCTCGTCCTCGGAGACGAACGCGCGTGTCGCATTCACCAGTTCGTCGAGGTTCTCGACACGATCCTCCCCGCGACCATCACGATTCTTCTTGAAATGCTTCACCAGGCCGCTGGCCTCGATGGCGTTACCCATCAGCTCGTGCAGTTCCAGTTCGTCCATGCCTTCGGCGGTGGCCTCGATCAACTCGATGAAGCCGCGCAAGGCATTACCCGCACGCGCCGTCATCTTGCCGCCTTCGAGCAGCTCCAGCGCCGCCTGCCACAGCGAGCAACCGAAGTCACGCGCATGCGCACGCAGCCCATCCAGGGTACGTGGGCCGATGCCGCGCGGCGGCATGTTCACCGCGCGCTCGAAACCGACATCGTCGTGACGGTTCGCCAACAGACGCAGATAGGCCAATGCATCCTTGACCTCGGCACGCTCGAAGAAACGCAGGCCGCCATACACGCGATAGGGGATGCCCGACTGGATCAAGGCTTCCTCGAACAACCGTGACTGTGCGTTGGAACGGTACAGTATCGCGACCTCGTCACGTCGACGACCGTCTTCCACGAACTGACGCAACCGGTCGACGATAAAGCGCGCCTCGTCGATCTCGTTGAAGGCGGCATAGACCCGGATCGGCTCGCCGTCGCCATCCTCGGTCCACAGGTTCTTGCCGAGTCGCGAGGCGTTCTTCTCGATCAGCGTGTTAGCGGCCTTCAGGATATTGCCGCTGGAACGATAGTTCTGTTCCAGCCGAATCACTTTCGCGGCGGGATAATGCCGCTGAAACTGACGGATATGCTCGACCCGCGCACCGCGCCAACCATAGATGGACTGATCATCATCACCAACGACGAAGATGTTGTCGCGCCCGCCAGTCAACAGCCGCAACCAAGCGTACTGGATGGCGTTAGTGTCCTGGAATTCGTCGACTAGCACATGCGCAAAACGCTGCTGATAATGCTCCAGAATGTCCGGGCGCTTCAGCCACAGTTCATGCGCGCGCAGCAGCAACTCAGCAAAATCCACCAGCCCGCCACGCTCACAGGCTTGTTCGTATTCGGTGTACACACGGATCAACTGGCGCTGGAAGAAATCACCGCCATCGTCCAGATGCGCGGGACGCAGGCCCTCGTCCTTGCGCGCGTTGATGAAACCCATGACCTGGCGTGGTGGCCAGCGGGCATCGTCGATCTCCAGTTGCTTCAGCAGGCGCTTGACCAAGCGGAACTGATCGTCGGCATCGAGGATCTGGAAGGCATGCGGCAGCCCGGCCTCCCGCCAATGTGAACGCAGCAGGCGATGCGCCAGACCGTGAAAGGTGCCGACCCACATGCCACCGACCGGCTGGCCGATCAGGGTTTCGATGCGCCCTTTCATCTCGCGCGCAGCCTTGTTGGTGAAGGTCACCGCGAGTATCGACCAAGGCGTGGCCCCTTCCACGGCCAGCAACCAAGCGATGCGATGCACCAGCACCCGGGTCTTGCCACTGCCGGCGCCGGCAAGCACCAGCAGACTGCCAACCGGCGCGGTGACCGCCTCGCGCTGGGCGTCGTTAAGCCCATCGAGGATATGTGAAACGTCTTCCATGGCGGAATTGTAACCCGGAACGCCAGCCTCGCCACTCACTCCTTCAGCTTGACCTTCAGGTGCCCATCCTCGACCTGTATATCCTCGACACCCTCGGCGAAGCTCTTCCAGAAACCCTGCTGATCGCCAAACTCGCTGATCAAATCGATATTCTTCAAGCCGCCCAGCCAGGCATTAGGGAGCGGCACGCCAGCAACGCTGACGCCCTTCAACACGATTCGCGGCCGGCCATTGTGAAACGCCGCCTCGACGCCCGCCGACACGCGCAAGGTCTTGCCTCCGAAGATCGGGAAATCCGGATCCACCGGCACCAGCAGGCGCGCGCTTATCGTATTCCGAGACAGATCGATGGCCAGCCGCCGGGCCATCTCCGGATTGCTCGCCAGCAGCCCGTTCAGCTCGCGCTCGCTGAACGCCACTTCGCGCTTGGCGCCGGCCTCAGAGTATTTCTCCGGCTTCAGGCGGCCCTCGGCATCGAACTCATCCGGAGACGGCTCACCGGCTCGCCGCCGACCACTGTCGTCCGCCTGATACCCGAGCAGACGCAATTTCCCGTCGAGCCGGCGTTGCTCTTGAGCACTGAGTTCGACTGGCTTGAACTCCTTCGCGTAGATATAACTACGTACAATCCAATAGGTCGCGCCGGCGGTGATCAGGATCGTCGCCAGCACGATCCAGATCACCGAGCTGGCACGCAGACCGCGGTGCACCGAGGCTTCGGCATGCGTCATATTGTGTTCTCCAACTTAGAAGCATCAAGGCATTGTATAGCCACGGCCAGCCAAGCGTCAGGATTATCGCACGCGCGCTCATTCCCTGGCATTGGCGGCAAGCAAACTTTCATAATGAAGAAAGGTTGCCCGTGGTCCGGCCGCGGGATGCGGAGGTCAAACCTAC
>JALSSX010000028.1 GCA_026984055.1 Sedimenticola sp.
GTCCTTCCATTGGACTTTTTCAACGAAGGAAGCGGAAAATGCGATTTTCAGGTTCCTTCATTTTCAATGACTTGCCGTCATCGAAAATGGCGGTACACCCCTGTACCGCACACAGGCCGTTGAAAAATGCCATTTTTCAACGGCCTGCTAGCTTGTCAGCTTTCTATAGATATCGGAAACCTTCAATGGCAGCTTGTCCACGTCCTTGATAACCACGTAGTTTGCGGCTCCGTACAGATGCGGCAGATACTCCCGCGCCTTTTCGTCTATTGTAATACAAAAAGGATGAACCCCATCGCGGCGAGCCTCGAACAGCGCCTGCCTGGTATCCTCGATCCCATATTCGCCCCGATAGTAGCCGTCATAGTCCTCCGGCTTGCCATCCGACAAGGTGACCAGCAGCTTGGTGCGCGCGTCAACCTGATTCAGCAAGCCACTCAGGTGGCGGATCGCCACCCCCATGCGGGTATAATCCTGCGCCTCGATGGCGGCGATGCGCGCTTTCGTTTCATCATCATAGGGGTCGTCGAAGGACTTGACGCGATACAGCTCACAGCGTTTCCGCGTGGTGCCGGAAAAGCCATAGATCGCATAGCGATCCCCAAGTATCGCCAGCGACTCGGACAGCAGGATCAGGGATTCACGTTCTGCATCATTGATCCAGCCGCGCGTGGAACCGGACATGTCGACCATAAACATCACCGCGATGTTGCGCTCTTCCTTGTGCATGCGGGTGAACAGGCGATCCGACATCTCGTGGCCGCCGCGCAGATCGGCCCAGGCCTCGACCAATGCGTCGATGTCGACATCGTCGCCATGAGGCTGGCGCTTCAGCAGCTTATCCTCGCCACGTAGCGCCTCAAAGGTGCGGTGCAGGGATTTGATCAAGCGTGAGTATTTGCGCATCGTGGCGGTGTAGAAATCATCGTAGCGCGGCTTCACCTCCAACTCGCGCAATACGCACCAGTTCTTGCGGTAGCACTGTCGGGCGAAATCCCATTCCGGATGCAGAAACGCGCCCTCTTCGTGATAGGCGCCGCTCCACACATCCTCGGGGTCGAGCTTGTCGGCGTCGAAGACGCTCAGGTCATATTCACCAGGGCCTGCGGCAACCAGGTACTCTTCGGGTATCTCGCCAAAATCCAGGATGATGGAAGTCATCATATTGCGCATGAACTCCGGCACGTTCAGTGCTTCCTCGTCGATGCTCAGCTCGAACTCGAAAGGTTCGGTAACGGCATCCTCGCCCGTCTTCCGCTTCAGATCGAACTCGGCCGGCACATCCTCGGAGAGCTTGCCTCGCTCCTTCAGCTCGTCGGCCAATTCCGCCAGCTTCACGCGCAGGATCGCTTTCTCGCGTTCGACACGGCGTTCGGTGCGGACACGCACGGCTTCGATGTCCAGCCGCCCTTGGTAACACCAGCATGGCGGCTCGACCCGCCCCCACAGCCGGCCAACCCATTCCAGTGTATCACTGGCATCGGCATCGGCCCTCGCCAGCCGACCCAGGCCGTCCCGCAGGCGCAGATAGGCCGGCTGTTCGTCCAGCGCCTCCCGCAGGCCCGCCATCTCACGCGCCAGGCCGGGCAGTTCACGCGCGATACAATGGTCGAGACGCAGGCTCTCCAGCGCATGAAACAGCCGCAGCGCGATTGACGGATCGGGAAAACGCTCGAGTTCACCGGCCAAATCCAGGCGGAAGGTGCCGAAGCGCGTCTGCGCCCACAGATGGGTCGCCATCGCCTTGTGCAGCAGAAAATTGTCCTGCCGCTCGGACAGGCGCGCGACGATGCCAGGCAGATACAGGGTTTCGCTGTCGGTCCAAGCGTCATCGTCCTCTTCGATGCTCAACTCACGCCCGGACAGTCCTCGCACGAAGGTCGAGAGCACCCCGGAGCGGTCCTCTAGCAATGAGCCTGAAGCGCGCTCGTAGCTCTGGCGGATGAAACCGTCGACCTCATCGATCACCTTCATCGCCGCCGCCAGGCCGGTGCGATCGTACTGATCCATGGCATGCTGAATCCATGCCTCGATGACCTCCGGCTCCATGCTCGCCAATGTCTTGTCCGACAGGCGGGCAAACTGGTAAGCCAGCTCCAGGTTCGTGCTGGCGACACGTTGCGTCCAGGTCAGCACGAACTGGCGATCACGCGCTGGCAGCGCCAAAAGTCGATGTGTCAGCGCATCGGTATCGCGAAAGGTGAACTCGGTCTCCAGCCACTCGTCCAGCAAGGACTGGATGCTGAAGAAATCCTCGACTGATGCCATCAAAACAAGGAGGCTGACAGCTCGTTGACCGCCGTCAGCATCTCTGCGTCATCGCTCAACGCCTGGGCAATGGCGGTATGGCAGGCGGTGACCGGGTCGATACTCGACGAAATCAGCTTCGCCGCATGCACCAGTAAGCGGGTCGAGGCGCCCTCGTCCAAGCCGCTGCCCTTCAGGTTGCGCGTCATCCGCGCGAACTTCACCAGCTTGCGCGCCAGATCGGCATCGACACCGGCCTCTTTCTCGATGATCTTCTGTTCCAGCGCCGCATCCGGATAATCAAATTCCAAAGCGATGAAGCGCTGCCGAGTGCTCTGCTTCAGATCCTTCAGCACGCTCTGATAACCGGGGTTATACGAAATCGCCAGACAGAAATCCGGGCCGGCTTCGAGCAATTCACCGATCTTCTCCATCGGCAGCACACGCCGATCATCCGCCAGCGGATGGATCACCACGGTCGTGTCCTTGCGCGCCTCGACGATCTCATCCAGGTAGCAGATGCCACCGGCGCGCACCGCGCGCGCCAGCGGACCGTCGACCCATTGCGTCTCGCCGCCCTTCACCAGGAAACGGCCGACCAGATCCGACGCGGTCAGATCATCATGACAGGAAACCGTGATCAACGGCCGTTTCAACCGCCAGGCCATGTGCTCCATGAAACGCGTCTTGCCACAGCCGGTGGGGCCTTTCAGCAGGATCGGCAGACCGTTGCGATAGGCCGCCTCGAACACCGCGATCTCCGTGCCAACCGGCTCGTAATAGGGTTCTTCCTCTATGTAGTATTCCTCCGGGCGGAGGACATTGGCGGAATGACTCAACAGACTTCCCCTTCGAATAATGCGATGAAACCCGCGAAAAACTGAGTGTTTTTGTCGGGATTAAGCCCTCAAGTTTAGCGGTTTCCTTCCAATCGCGGCAATAGGCTTACCCGTTCGCATGTTCCTGCGGACCAGCAAACGCTTGATTTTGCATACACAACCCATAGAATACGCGCACCGATCCGGTGCCATCACGCAGATGGTGAAAAGGGAACCGGGTGCGAACCCCGGGCTGTCCCCGCAACTGTAAGCGAGGAATCGCGCGCCATATCGCCACTGAACACATTTTCGGGAAGGCGGCGCGCGGTGACGATACGCAAGCCAGGAGACCTGCCGGATCCGCGTCACCCACCTATTGCACGGCGGATGCAATGGGGCGGTAATCCCACCGCTTGGCTGACGCGCCCGAATGCCCGCTATCGCGGAGTCCATCGGGTTCGACGGCGCTTGCCTCGAATTCGATGACTCCAACGGGATCGTTTTCGCACGCGGACGCCTCCGGCGCCTGTCGGATCTCACGCTGCTTGGCTACGAATCCGACAGGCGCCTCGCGTCCCTTCAGAGGCCAGACACCATGAAACTCCGACTCCCCCTGCTTGCTGCCGGCTTGTTCGCCACCCTGCCAAGCCAAGCCGAACAACTGGACGCCATCAACATCACCGCGACACGCACCGCGCGCACCGCCGATCAGACACTCGCCTCGGTGAGCGTCATCACGCGTAGCGACATCGACTCCAGCCAGGCATTGGACGTGGCCGATCTATTGCGTGAGCGCGCCGGCATCACTCTCGCCAACAGCGGCGGTCGTGGCAAGGCCACCAGCCTGTTCCTGCGCGGCACCGGCGGCGGCCACGTACTCCTGCTGATCGACGGCCAGCGCATCGGCTCGGCCACCCTCGGCTCGCCAGCATGGGAATTGCTGCCATTGGCGCAGATCGAACGCATCGAGGTAGTGCGCGGACCGCGCGCGCAGTTGTACGGCTCGGACGCCATCGGCGGCGTGATCCAGATCTTCACCCGCCAAGGCGAGCCTGGCCAGCATTGGGACGCGCATCTTGGCTACGGCACCTATCACAGCGCCGACGGTGACATTGGTGTGTCCGGTGGCGATGAACACAGCCGCTACAGCGCGCGCATCGGCTACACCAGCAGCACCGGCTTCGACGCCACCATCCATGCCAACGTCGACGCCGATGGCTACGACAACCATTCGTTCTCAGGCAGTTTCAGCCACCGCTTCGACAACCAGATGGAACTGACGCTGAATGCCATGCAGGCCAGCGGCAACACCGAATACGACGGCTTTGGCGATGTCGACGACGACTACGACGCCGACTTCAAGGAACAGGTGCTCGGCGCAAGATTCAGCGTGCCGCTGAGCGACCACTGGGACTCACTCTTGTCGCTGGGTGAAAACCGCGACGAGCAATACAACCAGGTCAATGGCCATGGCGACTCGGTATTCAAGACCAAGCGCTGGCAGGCCACCTGGCAGAACGACTTTGACCTCGGTAACGACACGCTATTGACCGCTGGGCTGGATTTCCATCGCGACCAGATTGACAGCACTACCGAATACGCCGAAACCCGCCGCGACAACCGCGCCTTATTCGCCCAGTATCAAACCACATGGAACACGCTCGACCTGAATCTGGGCCTGAGATACGACGATAACGAGGCCTTCGGCGGCCACGCCACCGGCAGCATCGCCGCCGGCTACCATTTCAACAATGGCATGCGCCTGATGGCCTCTTACGGCACCGCGTTCAAGGCGCCAAGCTTCAACGACCTGTACTTCGTCAGCCCGTTCGGCTCCAATGGCAACCCAGACTTGGCCCCGGAAACCTCCAACACCTTCGAGGTCGGCCTGAGTGGCAAGGCCGCCTTTGGTCATTGGAGCCTGGACGCCTATCGCACCGATATCGAAGACCTGATTCAATGGATAGACACTGGCGGCTTTATTTTCCAACCACGCAATATCGGCCGCGCGCGCATCGATGGCCTGGAAGCCAGCACGCAAGGCAAGATCGCTGGTTGGCGTTACGATGCCGCGCTGACCCTGCTC